>JAQGHS010000347.1 GCA_028291605.1 Planctomycetaceae bacterium
TTGTGCGGGCGGGTGCCTGTTTCGATCATCCGCCTCAAACCGCGGACACCACGCTGCCCGGTTTCGAAATGGTCCAAATGGGGTGAGGTGTGGTAGCCGACCAGCAGATCGGCCTGGTTCATCATCTTGGGGGTGATGTTCGCGTGCAGGTCGAGTGTACCCACGATCGGCACTTTGGGACCGACGATTTCACGAGTCAGTTGCAACAGCGCGCCGGTAACATCGAACTCATTTTCGGCACACAAGGCTCCGTGCAGTGCAAGAAATACTCCGTCAACCTGTCCCGCAGCTTGCAGACTTTCAATGAATGTTTGACGGATTCGTTGCCAGGTGGCGACGTCGATCGAACCCCACGGCCAACAGACCATCCGGGCCAGACCGACGAATTCGATGTCCGGATCCCACGTCGCACATTCGGCGACGAACCCACCGAGCTCCCCAGTCTCGCCGTACTTGCCGAGGACATCGGAACCAGTCGCAATGCCCCAGTCCTTGAAATCAGCGAGAGTTGTCGGGTTACGATTGAAAGTGTTGGTCTCTTGCCACAATTGGCCGACAGCAATCCGCATGGCAGCAGCTCTCTCTTCAGAAAATCAATTGGGAAAAGGGTTTAGCGGTAGCCTCACTCTCCAGAGTCGGAGCTTCCAGCATCTTAATACACAGACTCTGGAAAGTCGGGCTGCGGAGGGAGGGGCTTGACTTCGCTCTCTAAAATACAGACGCGCCGAACACCCATACCTGCAAGAAGGTGATTTTACAGGGATCATCGAGAAAGTGCGATTAACGCATCGATCTCTACCACCAGAAGCCGCTCGCTAGCTGTTGGTCAAGTGATTCCGTATTCTAAGTTGATATACCAACTTGTATTGCGCTTTAAATACCGTGTTCGTTCAAGACTCCTGAATCAAAGAGTCGGGCGACGGACAGATTGACGTTTCGAGCTGTCGCCCAGTGTGACAAAAGTCTGGCCCAATGGAAACAGAGTCGCCCCCCGTGCTGAGTTTCGATTCTGGACAGGCTGCCACGCGACATCTCAAGGTTCCGCGAACGGATGGCGCGTGGCTGATGTTGCCCTCGTCGGCGAAAGCCGTCGAGCTTGTTCAACAGAATCTGCAAGCTCTGACCGAAGTCGATCAGGACGTTCAAGGTTGTACGCTCTCGCGCCTGCGGGAGTGGACGCGAGAGGCTGTTTTTAAGGCGGCCTGTGCTTACACCGGGACTTGGACTTCAGCACTTCCGATCCGATCTGAAGACGCGGGCTGGTTTAAGCAGGCACCGTGGATTGTCGGTGGTCATCAACCGACACTGTTTCATCCCGGTGTGTGGGGTAAGAACTTTGCACTGGGGCGATTGGCACGGAAACTGTCGGGTGTCAGCCTCAATCTGGTCGTTGATAATGACACCATGGCCTCGCAGATCATCAAGGTCCCGAGGGGCACAGTTGGGGCTCCGCAAGTTGTGCCGGTTCCATTCGACAGTTCGCAGCTCAAACAGCCGTGGGAAGATGTCACGGTCCAGGACCGACAGGTGTTCGAATCGTTCGGTCAACGCGTGACGGAGACCCTGCGCGGCTGGCATTATGAACCACTCATTACGGATTTCTGGCCGCGAGTCGTCGCTCACCAGAATGTTTCTCGACGTGTGGCCGATGGATTTACGGCTGCCCGCAATCAGTGTGAGCTCGATTGGGGTGTGGGGAATATCGAATTGCCGTTGAGCCATCTCTGCCAGTTGCCGCCATTTCTATGGTTTGTCAGTCATATTCTGGCTCAGTTACCGCGATTCTGGGCGATCTACAACAAATCTGTGAGGGAATATCGCCATCGCAACGGCATCCACAGTACCAGCCATCCCGTGCCCGAACTGACGCAGAATGGTGATTGGTTGGAATCGCCGTTCTGGGTCTGGCGGGCGGGAGATCAGCGTCGATCGAGGTTGTTTGCTCGACGCAAGGGGGACCTCGTCGAGTTGGCGGTCGATGCGCAGGAATCACTGGGGCAATTGCCGTTGGATGGAGGCTGTGATGCCCAACAGGGTGTGGCCCGGCTGCAGGAATTGCAAGCGGCTGGACTGCATCTCCGCACGCGGGCGTTGACGACGACTCTCTTCAGCCGCGTCTGCCTGGCCGATCTGTTTGTGCACGGCATTGGTGGTGCCAAGTACGACGAAATCACCGATGACTTGATTGAGCAGTTCTGGGAATTGCCGGTTCCCCGCTACTGGACCGTTTCGGGGACGTTGCAATTGCCTTTGGGATCGCAGCCTGTCACCCAAGCGGACCTCGATCAACAACGTCGAAATCTGTGGGATCTGCAATGGAATCCCGCCCGTGCCTTGGCGGGATCGGAGAAACAGACTGTTCGCCGATTATGTGCCGAATTTCAGTCGGCCTTGGCGCGGCCGGCGAAGGACCTGTTAGCGCGGCGCTCGAAACATCGCGAATTATCGAGCATCAAGGCGGGATTGTCTGAGGACGCTCGGGAGCAAATTCCGGCTGTCAGTGCCCAGATTGATGAGATCGCGCGACAGCTTGCAGCCAACCGGATACTTCATGATCGCGAATACTCGTACGTATTGTATCCCGCTGAGAAGCTGCGAGATTTCTTGACCGCTGATGGTCGATAACGCTCGTAGACTTAGCGGGCGCTGACTTCAAAATCAGGCTGACGGGAGGGTGAGGCTTCTGCCGAACCGCAAGCGTCTATTGGCCTTCTCAAGTCTACGCGGCTCGGCGGGGTACCCTCTGGGTCCCTCGCCCTTCCATCAGTCGATGCTGGCGTCCGTTTGATCTTTCCACGCGTCACGGACCAGATTGAGCATCCGTTGAATCGTACGCCGGGTATATCCGAGCCGCTCCGCAATTTCGTCGTTGGTATAGCCTTCCAGCTTCAACATCACGAGCGATTCCAGCTCGGGGTCATTGAGGAGTGAGAGTAGTCGAGTGCACTCTTCGGCCATCAATGCTGCGGATTCGGGGCCCAGTTCCTTTGTGGGCATTTTATCCAGTCGCGAATCGGCACCTCCGAGATAGGTGTGAACGTCGTGCTGGGTCTCCTGATTACCGCCCCGCTTCTCGGCGGCTTCGATCTTCAGTCGATCGTTGGCCTTCCTCAAAGTAAACGTCGCCAGCAAATGCCACAGTCCTTCGCTGCCGTCGAGTTCGCTGTAGCGACCATCCTGAATCGCGCGACAGAAATTCTCGAAGGCGCTCAGGGTGACATCTTCTTCGTCGAACCCGCCGTGCTTGGCCGTTCGCAGACGTGCTTTGGCGAGTTGATTCATCCGGCGGGAATAGCGGTCCCACAAGGCGTTGGCCGCATTGCGGTTGCCCTGCTTCAATTCCTGCAGCCAGAGGACGACTGATTCCGAATTAGTCACAACTCGTTCCAGGAAAATAGGTTATATTTAGTTGAATGGCGAACAAGACGCTGCCGCAAAAGATTTTCCAAATTATTTGGCGAAGTTTGTCACATCAGAATGAGGTTCTTCCTTGAATCCGTATGAGTTGAACAATCCCTGACCGCGGTCACAAAGTTGCGGATGGATCTTCCATCTGACGCTGACAATACAGGGGAGTCAATCGGAAAATCGAATCGCCAAGTATCCCTGAGGAGAGACGTTTGGCGTGAGATGGTCTAATCGACACGTTCCCTACATGAGGTCCCGAATCGAGAACAAAAAGGCCAGTTGCGATCGTCAGTTCGTCCTTTCACTCCTGTAATTCCGGGGCGCATTGAGAGACCGGAATCACTGGAGAGACATGAGAATGAAGTCGGAGCGAACCGCTTGAGATGCGAGAAACAACCTGAGGAGGTGGCAGAGACCGTCCAATTTCTATTGGACGGCTCTGTTTGTTTTTTGATACACATTGGCCTGGAGTGACTGATCCGACGTAGCCGAAGTCGCCAAGACTTCGGGCAGCCTTCACCGATGCGGCCAGAACTCTTGGCGAGTTCTGCCACAAATGGCTCCGCGTGAAAAATGGATTATGCGAATTCCGCGTCGTGTACTAGAAGCAGTGAGAAAATCCTGGTCCGGCTTTTGAGTCGCATTCGTTAAAGGTCTTGTTGTTGGCAGGAGGCATTGCCTCATTCTGGAAAGCCCCGCATTACAAAATGGACTTGTGATGGTCAGGGGTCACAATAGAGTGCTTTGCTCTCGGGAGAGAGCAGGCATGTGCTGCAGTTCGATATCGGAAATCATTGACCAGCTTGAAAGAACCGGAGTCCCTTCTAATGAGACATCGCCAGGCGCTCGTCATCATTGATTTCCTCGATGCTCATCAGACGTTACGTAACGTTTTTGCCGAGCAGATCTATGCCCAGGATTGGCGGCGTTATCCGGGTGTGGCCAATGCGTACTGCACGACCTTCCTGAGTGACGCTGCCGATGAAGAACTGGTCGCTCAGACCGAGGCCGATCTGTTGCAAGCTGCCGAAAGTGCCGGCATTGAGGAATGGGACGCCGTTTGTCTGTTGGACGACGAGGTCCTGGTGATTTCGGAAACTGGCCGGTCGCACTCGACGGCGTCTTGATGAACAAGCTTGGATTCCGTGGCCGACGCGAGCAGCGTCGCCTATCCGAAGAAGAAACCCCGGGGCCGACGCTGCCGGGCTCACCAGGGTGGTCCTGCTTTATTGGCCCTATTCTTCTGTCTGAGCCTTCAGCATTCGCGCCTGGCAGGCCGCAATTTCTTCCTGCAGCCGCTGTACTTCGCGAATGTCATCCATCTGTTGCTTGGCACCGGACAATTGCTGTTGCAACTGAGTGAGCTTCTTCTTTTCGACCTCGATCTGCTTCTTTTGTCTCTTATTGAGCGTCATCGTGGCGAACTTGCATCCAGAATTGTGGGCTCGAGGAATCTCTGCGGCAACATTGCCGAACGCCCGGCAAGCCGTCTATTCTATTCGCAGCCATGGGTGAGACATTGCTCAGCGGAGATCCGCGATCAGTCGTCTCGCCAACGGTCGTGCTTGGTATAGAATAATGTTCGGCAGGCGAAAAAGAAACGTGCGACCTGGCCCGAATCGATTTCCTTCCTCACCGCGACACCTGATGTCATCCTACTTTTTGTGTTCTCATTGCTACAACTGGGTTCGCCCCTACAACGGGCACTGCCCGGAATGCGCCGCAGGAATCGACGTTGATCAACCCGATCCCCCGTTGGACCAGCTGCAGTCGGACATCGGGGATCTGATATTACCACTCGGACCGGTCCGGATTCCGCGTAAGAATCTGCCGGGACAGGGTTTGCTTTATGCGACAACGCGGGGGCTGTTTTTTTTGCCACATCGCCTGGAACACGTGACGCGTTTCGAAGAGCGTCACGTGGGGCCGCCCCTTTTATGGCGGATTGCCGCGATCTTGTGGTCACCGCTGTATCTGGCATTGTTCTTCTTTCGCAGCCGCGAAGTTCGAGAAGTCCAGGTGGCCGAACACCGTCCTCAACTGCTGGAATCGCATGAGGGAGAACTGCTGCCAGAACTACTGATGGACAATCCAGGCGCCTTCTTCCTGCCCCTGAATTCCATTCGAGGCATCGAACGTCGTCGCGATCGGTGGGTAATCGACCGGATCTACGGCGGCCGCGTCACCGTGCAAGCCGACGCCGACAAGCAGATGTTCGACGATCGCATGTGCGACCATCTCGATTCACCCGAATGGCGGCACGTCGTCAGCCGTTGTTGAGCCCCGCCCCTTCATCGAGCGACTACGTTCGAACGAAGCCCGAAAACCAGGCGCCCAATATCCCGCTGACGATCACCGGCAACCACGCCGCCAGATCGAGGCGGAGGACGCCGCCTTGAGCCAGGTAGGAACAGCATTGCTGCAATCCCAACGCGAATGTCATCGCACCCAGGCTGCAGGCCAGGTTCACGACCAGGCCGCGGCTCTCTTTGCGAATGATGACCGGGACAATCATCAGCACCACCAGCAGATTGAACAGTGGCCGAGTCATCCGGGAGTGTAAATGCACCGTCTGGGCTCGCAGAGATAAGATTCCGAAAGAGGGGTTGCGGGCATTTTCGAGCAGTTCCCGTGTCGACAAATTCTCGAAGAATTTGTTGCGGTTCACGAGTTGATCGAAACTGACGTCGGTGACGATGAACACCTCGTTGGGGCCCTCCCCCGGCAAGACAATCTCGCGACCTCGGTCTGTGAGACTCAGTTCCGCAAAGCTCGGGCTGATATCAGTCAGATACCAGCCCGCGACGGTTTGTTGAGTGGATTTAGGACGATAAACCGCCGTACCCGAATGCACCGTCGTCAGCTTGGTGACCAACTCGGGGGCTGGCAGTACGAAATCGGTTTCACTCAGCTTGCGCGCCTTCAAAAACAACTTCCCGCTGAGAATCCGGACGTGAGTGGAAAAGTCCAATACTGGTCGAATTTTGTCGGCGGAATCGGCCCCCTGCCCTGGCCGGGCCTGCAGTTGTTCCGCCACTCGGGGGATGAGCAGTTCCTGATTGGCGACCAGCAACATGCTGACAAATACATTGCCGAACATCAGCGGCACCGCCAGCCGATAGCTGGGGATTCCGGCAGAGAGAATCGGATTCAGCTCGCCGTGCCGGATCAGCAGGGCTAAGGCCATCAACGCAGACATCACCGAGACAAAACTGCCCACCGATTCAAAGAAGGCACAGGCGCGGAACAAATAGTATTTGCTCATCTCGGCCAGGACCTGGCCGACGCCTGGGGAGTTGCGGGTGAACTCGTCGAGATTGGTGAAGACGTCCAGGATGACGAACAGACCGAACAAGGCCAGGAAGGTGACCGCAAAGGCCTGCCAGTAACGTTGCAGCAGATAGCGGTCAAGTAACGTCATCATGGAATTGCGGATCTAACATTAGCAGGCCGGGCAATCCTGTCCGGCATTTCCAGCGCCGGACAGGATTGTCCGGCCTACAAGATCTAAGCAGCACGAATTTGTTGGCGTTGAATTTCAGACCAGGTTTGAAGGACACCCTGCCAGACTCGATCTGGAGACAATTCCTTGAAGCATGCCAGGTGTGCGGAACCTTGATTGGGACATTGTTTGCAATAACTTGCAGCACAGGGCACTTGGGTGGCCACCATACGACGCAGTGGTGCCGGGGCCGGACCTGACCGAACGGGACTGGTGCAAGTGAAAACCCCAACGACTGGCGTTCCCAGTCCGGCCGCGAGATGCAGCGGTCCC
>JAQGHS010000361.1 GCA_028291605.1 Planctomycetaceae bacterium
GACGCGAACCCCAATCCGAACGAGAATCCGAATCCTCAGCAAGAGGTGGATGCCAAGCAACAGTTGCCCCAGAACTGAGTCTCCAGCCCCGTTCATCCCTCGACTTGTGAGCGGAATGGCGCTAGCCACCGGTTCTTCAGTGTGACGTCCAACCCGAAAAACCGGCGGCTAGCGCCGTGCCGCTCACATCGAAATCATTAGCAAAGCCCCTCGTGCATATCGCCATCCTCGGACGTCCAGATAGTTGGTATGCGCGAGATCTCAGCCGCGCCATGGCAGATCGCGGCCATGTGCCGAGCCTCGTCCCCTTCGAACGCCTGGCGACGAGTGTCGGCATGCCGCAACTCGCCGCTGTCAGCGGAACCGGACACGACCTGACCCAATGTGATGCCGTCATTGTGCGGACGATGCCGCCGGGCTCGCTTGAGCAAGTCGTCTTTCGGATGGACGCCTTGGTCCGTCTGCAAGACTCCGGAGTGGAAGTGTTGAATCCCCCCAAGGCCATCGAATGTGCCGTCGACAAGTATCTTACGACGGCCCGGCTGGCCGAGGCCGGGTTGCCGGTCCCGGAAACGGTGGTGTGTGAAACCGCCTCCCATGCCATGGAAGTTTTCGACGCGCTGGGGCGCGATGTCGTGATCAAACCCATCTTCGGTTCCGAAGGCCGGGGTATTGTGCGGGTGAGCGATCCTGACCTGGCACTCCGCACCTTTCGCACGATCGAACGGACGCAGTCGATCCTCTATTTGCAGCGCTTCGTAGACCATCCGGGATGCGATCTGCGAGTCATGGTTTTAGATGGACGCATTCTGGGCGGAATGCAGCGCTGCTGCCCGGATGACTTTCGCGTGAATGTGTCCCGCAGTGGTCACGCTCGGCAAATTGCTCTGACTTCCGAGCAAGAAGAATGGGCGATTCGATCCGCTGCGGCCGTCGGGGCGCCGCTGGCCGGAATTGATCTGTTGACTGATCGCGAAGGCCGGAGTTTTGTCATTGAGGTGAATGGAGTCCCCGGTTGGCAAGCCTTTCGCCGTGTGACAGGGTGTGATGTCGCGTCGGAAGTGATCCGATACCTAGAAGAGAAATGACGAATGACGAAAGAATGTCGAATGACCAAATCCCAATCATTCGCCGATCGCACAACTCATTGGTCATTGAGACATTGGTCATTCTTTCGTCATTCGGATTTCGTCATTCGTCATTTCCTCCCTCCTTATATTAAATGATCTCTTCAAACCCGCTCAACGTTTCCTCCGCCGCAGAGATTGTTATGATGAATGTCCTTCTCTTTATCGATCATTCGGCTCTGGGGAGTTTTGGGCTGTGACCCGGGCGACATTGCTGGTCATTCAGGGGGTGGAACCGGGTCTTCGTATCGAAGTCGGTGACGCTCCTGTCGGGTTGGGGCGAGGTCCTCAAAATGAGGTTCGGTTACTCGATACCGAAGCCTCCCGGACCCACGCGCGAATTCAACTCCGCGACGGCCACTTTACGCTCACCGATCTGGGCAGTTCGAACGGCACGTTTGTGAATGGCCGCGCCGTTCGCATTCACATTCTGCTGGATGGCGATCAAATTCAAATCGGCCGTAGCGTGTTGTTGTTCGCGATGGTGCGCGAGGCGGCTCCCGCGGCGGATGTCTCGCACAACGTCATGTTGATGGGGCAGCATGACCCCAACGATCAATCCAATATCATTGGTGAAGGAGTCGCCCCCGATGGCAGCGAGCTGCACATCAAGGGCCCTGTCACGCAGCAACAGGCGCTGGCCCAGACGTTGGCCAATCTGCAGGTGCTGTATCGGATTTCGGAAGAGGCCGTGCGGCCTGCCATTCCCATTTCAGAAATGCTGCAACGGATTCTCGATCTGACGTTGCAGGCGATGGGGGCCGATCGTGGTTGCATGATGCTGCGCGATCCTCTGACCGGTGAAATGCTGCCGCGGGTCTTCAGTCCGACACGTGGGACCGAGGGCGTCCAACCGATGCCCGTCTCTCGCACGATCGTCGAATACGTTCTACGCAATCGACAGGGTGTGCGCACGTCTGACGCGAAGACGGACAGTCGCTTTTCGCCTGGTCAGAGTATTCTGCAAGGCGGCATCCGCGAAGCGATCTGTGTTCCGATGCAGGGGCGTTACGAGCTGACCGGTGTCATCTATGTCGATATCACAACGGCTCCCGAGCAAGTCATTTTGCAGGGGGGCGTTAATCATCGGTTCAACGAAGACTTGCTGCGTCTGATGGTGGCCATTGGACGTCAAGCGGCCCTGGCCGTGGAAGATCAACGCTATCAGCAGGCATTGGTGAAGGCCGAACGTTTGGGAGCCATGGGCCAGACCATCGCGACCCTGAGCCATCACATCAAGAATATTCTGCAGGGAGTCCGCGGCGGCAGCTATCTGATTGATATGGGATTGCGAGACCATAACGAAGACGTGGTTCGCAAGGGCTGGCACATCGTCGAGAAGAATCAGAATAAGATCTACAACCTCGTGATGGACATGTTGACCTTCAGCAAGGAGCGTCAGCCGGTGCCGCAGCTGGCGTCGGTCAATGACACGGTCAACGATATCTTGGAATTGATGCAGGCGCGAGCTGACGAGAATCCAACCGTCCTGGAAAGCCGTCTCGACGAAGACATGCCCGAGACGATGTTCGACACCGAGGGCTTGAATCGAGCGGTCCTGAACATCGTGGCGAATGCACTGGATGCCGTGGAAGGCCAGGCCGGGGCGAAAGTGACTGTCGAAACGGGTCACGACCCCATTGCCAAGTTGGTCTACGTGATCGTCACCGACAACGGCCCCGGCATTCCTCCCGCTCAGCTACCCAAGCTCTTCAACATTTTTGAATCGACCAAAGGCTCCCGCGGCACGGGACTTGGTCTGGCGGTCAGTCAGAAGATCTTGCGCGAACACGGTGGCGAAATCACCGTGATCAGCGAACCGGGCCAGGGTGCGCAATTCACACTGGAGTGGCCGCTGCTGGAAGATGATCGGCCGGCGGATCCGCCAACGATGTCTTGAAGTGAATGACGAATGTCGAAATCCGAATGACGAAAGAATGACCAATGCCTCAATGACCAATGAGTTGTGCGATCGGCGAATGATTGGGATTTGGTCATTCGACATTCATTCGTCATTTGGATTTCGTCATTCGTCATTTTCCTGATAGGGGTTGCCTTATGGACCAAGACCAATCCATTCCCGAAGTCATCGTCACGGAAACGGCTCCATCCCCTGCCCCGGTCGCGGCCCCGGTGGTCGAGCAAGGGACCCCTGCTCTGGAGTGTCGCAATCTCTATCGCTTTTTCGGCCGTCTGCGGGCGGTCAACAACGTGTCGTTCAAGGCCTGGCCTGGTCAAGTCCTGGGATTCATCGGCCCCAACGGTGCCGGCAAGACAACGACCATGCGGATTCTGGCAACCCTGGATACGCCGACCGCGGGGGACGCTTTCATTCACGGGCACTCGGTGATTGATGAGCCCGACATTATCCGCAAGAAATTGGGATTCATGCCTGACGCGTTCGGCAAATATCCCAACATGGATGTTGTCGAGTATCTCGACTTTTTTGCCCGGGCTTATGGCTTGAAAGGCGATCAACGACGCGATGCCGTGGAGCGTGTGCTGGTCTTCACCGAATTGCGGAAGCTGGCGCATAAACCCATCGACGCCTTGTCCAAGGGCATGTCGCAAAGGCTTGGATTGGGACGAGTCCTGATCAGCGATCCCGATGTCTTGATCCTGGACGAACCGGCCGCGGGTCTCGATCCACGGGCGCGCATCGAACTGCGTGAGCTGATCGATATCCTGGCGCGACAGATGAAGAAGACGATTCTGATCAGCTCACATATCTTGACCGAGCTCTCCGAAATCTGTGATTCGGCGGCCATCGTCGAAGCGGGGCGTGTCCTGGCCTACGGGACCATCGAAGAGCTGCGTGATACCCAGCGACTGACGCAGGGACGGACAGCCGCGACGATCCTGGTCCGGGTGTTGGGACGGGTCGATCAACTGGAACGCTGGCTGAGCGAACAACCGTTCGTCAACCTGGTCAGCATCGCCGGTCAGAACATGGTGAGTTTTCAATTCGACGCCGATGAAGCCGCGCGGGCACTCCTATTGCGAAATATGATCAGCCAGGGTTTTGAAGTCAGCGAATTCCACGGGAAGATTGAAAGTCTGGAGGACGCCTTCATGGCGATCACCAAGGGAATCACGCAGTAGTCGCGAAGTAATCCTCTTCGTAGGCGAGCGTCCGGCGTAAGCCGGATGGTTGTTAGCGAGTTGCGAGTCTTTTGGAACCGACCATTTTTACAATCGGCCCAGACGAGCCCGGCGGCGTAAGCCCCGGGATTCTTCCTCGTGGGATAGGCATCCTGCCTGTCGATCGCGAAGCGACCAAGCGGTGAATCAAGAGACTGCGATAGTCAAATTTCCATCATAGCATGAATGGACTACGGGTTTGTCACTTAAGGTGACAAATGACAGGCAGGATGCCTATCCTACGGGATGCTCACTTCCCGATACAAAACTTGCTGAAAATCCGATCCAGCAAGTCGTCGGTGTAAAGTGCGCCCGTGATCCGGCCCAGTTCATCCAATGCCTCTCGAACATCGGTCGCCAGGAACTCATCCCCGCCGCCGGCCTCGGCCAGTTCTGCGGCGCGTGACAGCGCGGCAATGGCATGTTCCAGACTGTCACGGCACCGCGCCGCGCTGCTCCCCAAGATGTGGGTTTCTCCGTCACGCTCATCGCTGAGCAATTCGGCGACCCTGGATTTCAGCGATCCCAAACCCTCACCAGTGAGTGCGGAGATCTTGATTCGAGACGGGTTCTCGGACAGATCCAAAGTCTGGGCCGCGTCCGATTTTGTGATCACATGCAGTGCGTGCTGGGGATCAAAACTCGCGATCGCATCTGGAAGGCGGGGATCGTCTGCGGCCATGCATTGCAGGATGAGATCGGCTTGTTTGATCTGCCCCGCCCGCAGTTCTAACGCGACCTGCAGGATGGCATCGCTGGTTTCTTCCAGGCCTGCGGTGTCTACCAATTCCAGAGGGACTCCGTGCCAGTCGACTTCGGCCGTCAGATAGTCACGGGTTGTGCCGGCGATCGGTGAGACCAATGCGGCGGAACGTCCGACGAGCGCATTGAAGAGTGTACTCTTGCCGGCATTGGGCGGCCCCGCGATGACGACGCGCGAACGTGCCGCGTGCCGCGTGCGGGTCTCGGTGCAGGCGAGAAGTCTTTGCAATTCGTCGCGGGCTGAGATGACTCGTTCGACCAAGACCTCACGCGAGACGAATTCCAAACCCTCTTCGGTGAAATCGAGTCCCGCTTCCAGATCGGCGAGCAGATCGAGAAACTCCACGCGCAGCTCGGTCAGCCGGTGTGAGATTCCCCCCGCGAGTTGTG
>JAQGHS010000371.1 GCA_028291605.1 Planctomycetaceae bacterium
ATGTGCGGCCCGCGAGCAACCAGCGTCATCGTGAACCACTCTTTGTCATTCGGGACAACTCGGCGACTCGCGATGCGTCGATAGATGGCTCCGGTTCCAAAGTCCACCGGCTTGGTTCGATCTTTCCCTTCCCATTGATTGCGGATCTGGCATTCATAACCATCCGAGGGATTCTTTTCGGTGCCCGGTAACGTGCGAAAGAAAATGCCGCTATTGAGATGCTCGCCATTGGTGCGAGCATCCGCCTGCAGGACGAAGTCCGCCCATTGGTCGGTCGTCTCGAGGAATCCGCGACCATTTTCGACATGAATGTTACCATCAACTACGGTGAACTTACTGACGCCTCCGGGGACAACTCGCCAGCCGGTCAGATCCTTCCCATTGAACAACGGTTTGGCAGCCAGCGGTTTCAAGTAGACATTCCGAAATTGCACATGTCCCGAGTTCTTCTGCAATCCGATAAAGCCCGTTTTCGGCGCAGTCGGACTGGGATTGGTGTAGTCCAGAACCAACTCACCATCGAGTTTGATTATCAGGTGCGCGCCGCGTACGGTCACGTGGAATGTCTTCCAGACATCTTCACCGGAGACTTCCTTCTTCGGTTTCGCGAGACCCACGAGGCTGCCCGTCTTGAACATCGGATGCACATCGCAGATATTCAATTCATAGCAGTCTTTCGCGGGATCTTTCGGATTGAAGGGCGATTGCAAAAAGAGGCCGCTGTTGCCCCCTTTGGCCATCCAGAAGTCACAACGCAGCTCATAGTCCGAAAACTCGGTGGTCGTAAAGAGCATCCCCGCGTCGCCGGTGGCCGCATCAATCACGCCGTCTTTGATCTTCCAATCGACGTTGCTGTTGGCCTTCCAACCAAACGTCGTTTCTCCATCAAACAACTTGACCCAACCCGCCTGGATTTCTTCCTTCGTCAACTGATTGTGAGCCACCGGCGGGGCCGCGAAAACATCGGTCGTCAAGACAGCGGACAAGAACAGCAGACACCAAACACGAAACATTTCGAGTCTCCCTCGTTGTAAGATCAGTGGTGCAATTGCAGGGCATTGAAAGCTGCAGCCGCGCTCTGGCGAGCATAGCTACAAACCGTCTAAATCTGCGCGCTGAATGGTGGAACGACAACCGTCCCCGACGTTCGCGTTAATTCTCCATAGAGATCGCTCAGACGCTTCGTAAAAGGTCCAACGTGGCCATCGCCAATCAAGCGACCATCGACGGCCACGACCGAAGCGAGTTCGCCCATGGTGCCAGTACAGAACACTTCGTCCGCTCGATAGACTTCAGTCAGCGAAATATCCCGCTCTTCATGCCGAATGCCGTGCGCTAGGCACAGTTCCAAAACCGTGTCGCGAGTAATCCCCTCAGGACAGGCAACCAGGCGACTGGTCAACAGGCAACCGCCATGCACGATAAACACGTGCGTGGCATTGGTCTCAGCAACGAAGCCGCGTTGATCGAGCATCAATGCATCATCCGCACCGGCGTTGTTGGCTTCAATCTTGGCCAAGATCGATTGCAGCAGATTATTGTGGTGAATCTTGGGGTCGAGACAATCGGGTGGAAATCGACGAATGCTGCTGGTGATCAACTTCAATCCCGCGGTGCCATAAACGGGTGGCTTGTGTTCGGCCAGAATGATTAAGGTAGGGCCCACCTGATTCAAACGAGGATCCATGCCCGAGGTGTATTTCACACCCCGGGTCAATGTCAGACGGAGATGGACTCCGTCAAACATTTCATTGGCTTTTAATGTCCGCGTGATCTCCTGGATGATTTCGGCATCGGTCGGGACCTCTATAAAGGCTAGGGCTTTGGCCGAACTTCGCAGCCGCGCGAGATGTTCGGTCAACTTGAAAATTCGCCCCTGGTATAGTCGCAAGCCTTCCCAAACAGCATCGCCCCCCTGCACCGAAGAATCAAACGGACTGACACCAGCCTGGTCGCGATGGATCAGCTTACCGTTGATGTTGACGATCAGATTGCGATTCTGCTCGTAGAATTTTTGCAGCATGGGGATGATCCTCAACGGGCCAGGAGTTACGTCCGACGACGTCTCAACACATCTTACGAAAAAAGCCCGGCAGTGACAGGCACGCCGGGCTTCTTACATACAGTTCGATTTCAGAGGTAGTGACTACTGAATCTCAGTAGTCGGCAATTTCTGTTTCAGCCCGGCAACTTGCGCGGCCGGAATTCGAGTATCTCGCAGCGACAGAGTCTTCAACTGCTTGAGTCCTGCCAGATGTTCAAGCCCCGCCTCTGAAATGCGAGTCCCATCCAAGCTCAGGCTCTCCAGCTTATCGGCCTTGGACAATACTTCGAGCCCGGCGTCGTCGATGCGCGTGCCATTCAATTTCAAGACCTTCAAGCTGCGCAGCTTCGGCACCATCCATAACCAACCGTCGCTGACCGGCAGATCCGTAAGATGAATCTCGCGAACCTGGAAACCAGAAGCAGGCAGGTCTTTCAAATCAGTAATTGCTTTGGCTGGACCATTCGAATCGTCGGCGATCAAGACCTGTCCACCAAGCGATAAACACAGGCTGGCAACACGAGCATTCACGTCGCCGCTGGTGCAATCGATCTTGGTGGCTTTGAGAGTCTTCTTGATCTCTTCCACACCAGAGGGAGTCACATCAGTCTCCCGCAGGTCCAGGATCTTGATGCCCCTGAGTTTTCCGAACATCTCGTTGTTGTAGTCGGTGACGTCGGTTCCACGTAGTCCCACGTCATTCAGCAAATAGCTGTCCTTGAGGTTGGCGACGCCAATGTCACTGACGGTCGACCAGCTCAACTTCAATTGTCGCAGTTTCTTCAAGTCGCCGATGGCCTGCATCGTCTTGTTGTTGATGGGCGTCTGCGACAAGTCTAACGCAGTCAGTTGCTCCATCCGCTTCAGATTAGTCAGTCCCGACCCGGTCACTCGCGTATCCGCGAGATAGAGTTCTTTAAGAACGACCAATGGCTTGAGCGCCTCGAGCCCGACGTCGGTCACTGCGGTTGAGTTCAATCGCAACGCCGTCAGCGTCACCAGACCGCGTACCGGATCGAGACTGGAGTCGGTCACCGGGCAACGGGAAAGATCGAGATCGACCAGTTTCTTTGATCCGACAAAATGAACCAAACCGGCCCCTGTCACATGGGTCCCCAGCAGGTTCAATTTGCGCAAAGTCTTGAACGTCCCGATGATCTCCAAGCCCAGATCGGTCACCGCGCTGCCGGAGAGATCTAGTTCTTGCAGGGCAGTCAGCCCCTTCAAACGCAGCAATCCAACATCGCTGATACCGGTATCGGCCAGAGAAATTGAATAGAGTGTGAAATCTTTCTTCGGCAAATCGGTCAGCTTGGTAATTTCGTTCGAGGGTTGGGGACCAAAGGCGACTCGCACCTTGCCACCCCAATTCAGAACGCGCTCCGCGATTTGCAATTCACGTCGGGCTGGAGTATCTGCAGTCGCTACGGCTCCTTCCGCCAGCGGTTCTGGCAGTTCCTGAACGATGCGGAAACCAACCTGCATTAAGGCTTGGCTCGGTGCAACGAAACAGCGCATACCCGGCCGGCATTCGCCCAAACCCGACTGCCACGAGGCACCACGGACGATACGTTGATTTCCGATATCTGGCCCGAGCGGGTTCTCCAAGGGAGACGTCTGATAGTATTCTGTACCAAAACGATCACTGCAGAGTTCTGCGACATTCCCAGTGAGATCTTGCAGTCCCAATACGTTCGGGGCGAACTTGCCAATCGGTGCGACCGCAGCAAACGTGTCATCCCAATCCGCTGCAGCGCCAATGAACGGCTGAGCCGCGAAGTCTCGAACCGCACTTACGTCAGCCAGGTTCGCACCCTGCTTCAACCTCGCGGTCCACTCTTCGCGACCCACGACGGTCATGCCCAGCCCCGCTCGCGCGACGTATTCCCAT
>JAQGHS010000376.1 GCA_028291605.1 Planctomycetaceae bacterium
CTTCCAGCCTGTCATCCTTTCACTTTAAGAATGACAGGCTGGAAGCCTATCCCACGGGAAGAATCCGGGGGCTCACGCCGCCCGGCTCGCCTGACTGTTTTGGAATCGCGGCTCATTAGAGTCCACGCGCCAGTCTTTCACAATGCGCTCAAACGCGTCTACTCACACCAGAATATCCTTGATGACCTTCCCATGCACGTCGGTCAGGCGGAAGTCACGGCCTTGGAAACTGTAGGTCAGCCGTTCGTGGTCGATCCCCAGGCAATGCAGGATCGTGGCGTTGAGGTCATGCACATGGACCGGCTTGTCGGTGATGTTGTAGCTGAAGTCGTCGGTCTCGCCGTGGACGATTCCCGGCTTGATGCCGCCGCCCGCAAACCACATTGTGAAGTTACGCGGGTGATGGTCGCGACCGTAGTTGTCCTTGGTCAGCGTTCCCTGGCTATAGACCGTGCGGCCGAATTCACCACCCCAGACGACCAGGGTGTCGTCCAGCATACCGCGTTGCTTCAGGTCCTTGATCAACGCGGCGCTTGGCTGATCGGCGGTCTTCACCAGTTGCTTGATGCTGCCCGGCAAGCTGCCGTGATGATCCCAACCGCGCAGGAAGACCTGCGTAAACCGCACACCACGCTCGGCCATGCGACGAGCCAGCAGGCAGTTGGAGGCGAACGTCCCCGGCTGAGTGACCTCGGGGCCATACATGTCGAGAATATGCTTGGGTTCCTTCGACGTATCGACGAGGTCGGGCACCGACGTCTGCATCCGGAAGGCCATCTCGTACTGCGCGATGCGGGCAGCGATTTCCGGGTCGCCCTGTTCCACCAGATGCTTCTGATTCAACGCAGCGAGACCATCCAGCATCTTACGTCGCACATCGGCCGAGACCCCCGGGGGATTCGACAGATAGAGGACGGGATCTCCGACAGAACGCAGGGCGACCCCCGCATGCTTGGTCGGCAGGAAACCCGAACCCCACAACCGTGAGAACAACGCCTGCGTCGCCGAACCCGGGGCCAGTCGCGAGTGCAACACCACGAACGCCGGCAGGTCCTGGTTGGGGCTGCCGATACCGTACGAGAGCCAGGCACCTGCACTGGGGCGACCGGGGATTTCGCTGCCCGTCTGGATGAAGGTGATCGCCGGATCGTGATTGATGGCATCGGTCTTCATCGACTTCACGATGCAGATGTCATCGGCGATCGAAGCAATCTCGGGCAGCAGTTCGCTGATCCAGGCCCCGTGTTTGCCATGCTGGTTGAACTTGAACACGGACGGAGCACAGGGGAAGCGTTGCTGTCCCGAGGTCATCGTCGTGATGCGTTGACCATTGCGGACCGACTCGGGCAGGTCCTTGTCAAAGTACTCCTGCAGCTTGGGTTTGTAGTCATACAAATCCAACTGCGAGGGCGCATCGGCCATAAACAACCAGATGACCCGCTTGGCCTTCGGAGCATGATGCAGGATCTGCATATTGCCGAAGGTCTTCATCGGATCATTGGCAGCAGTCGTCGCTGGTTCGGCAGCGAACAACTTCGGATTCAACACCGAAGCCAACGCCGCCCCACCCAATCCCGCCGCGGAGCGACTAAAGAAATACCGGCGAGCCTGCAACATAGCGTGTTCACGAATCGGATCCATTTGAGCGACCTTGTGGATATCGTTTTGGAGTAATTCAGTTTGTTTAGGAGTTTTTTGCCACGGATTAACACGGATGAAACACGGATTGGATCATCGTATGCGACAGCCGTTTGGCGATAACAAGTTCGATATTAAATTACGGAGTCCATTGCCTTTGACACTTCAATCTACACTGCATTTATCCGTGTTTCATCTGTGTCAATCCGTGGCTAAAAACTCTTTTTTTGATTTTACTCCGTTGATAATTCAACGTATCGGTAAAGCTCGGCCAGGCTAAGACTCCAGTTGAGCGATTCAAACGGGACAGAAGCGTCCAATCCAATAAATCGCTTTTGCAGCCATTGGCCGTCAGGCCGGCGAGAAAAGCATTCTACTGCAATCTCTTCTTGGGAGATCATTACATAGTATTGTAAGGAGTTAATACTCCGATAAAGTTCAGCTTTACGACCGCGATTGTAGCGCTCAGTCGATGGCGACAGGATTTCAAATACGGCCAGTGGATCAAGCAGCGTATCACGTCGGCGATCCTCCAATTCTCCACGACCAGCGGCAAGCGCCGCATCGGGAAATAAGTAGCTCACAGGATCGCCTACTTTTATCCGAGTACTCTCTCCACACACGCGAAAGTTCGGCTCGTCAAAATCGCGCAATAGTCGCCGGTACAGATTCATTTGAATATGGTTATGCGAATAGCTGCCCCCAACCAGTTGGATGATTTCCCCATCGATGTACTCGTGGCGCTCTTCTGAAGCGAATTCCACTTCGAAATATTCATCAACGGTATGACGTTTAGTGACAGTCGCCATGGTTAGTCTCCCGAGTCGCCTCGTTACTCCTTCGTCACGGCCTCATCCAGATTCATCACCAGGTTCGCCATCATCGTCCAAGCGGCCAACTCGCTGACATCCAGCGTCTCATTCCGCTTGGAATCGCCGTAGCTCACCAGCTTGGTCGCACCATCTTTATCGGCTTGATAGGCCGCCAGCTGTGCTTGATACAATGGCACCAGCACGGTCAGTTCATCGGCAGTCGGACGTCGTGAGGTCGTGATGCGATACGCGTAGGCGAGCCGCTCCTCGGGAGTCGCGCCCCCTTCGAGCATCAACCGTTGAGCCAGGGCTCGCGAGGCCTCCACGTATTGCTTGTCGTTCATGAGGGCCAACGCCTGCAACGGCGTGTTGGTGCGTGGGCGACGGACGGTGCAGTTTTCTCGCGAGGGGGCGTCGAACGTCGTCATGGACGGCGGCGGTGAGGTCCGCTTCCAGAACGTATACATGCTGCGGCGATACAGGTTTTCTCCCTGATCCTGCTTGTAGATCGAGGTGTTACTCCCCTGGAAGGCAACCGCTTCCCAGACTCCGTCGGGTTGATAAATCTTGACGCTCTTGCCGCCGACCTTTTCGATCAACAGGCCACTCGTGGCGAGGGCCGAGTCGCGAATCACTTCCGCATCAAATCGGAAGCGCGGGCCGCGAGCCAGCAGCTCGTTCGAGGGGTCGCGCTGCTGCAGGTCGGACGTCACCTGCGACGACTGCTGATAGGTGTTAGACATCACCATCAGCTTCATCATCGCCTTGACATCCCAACCGGTGCGGATGAATTCCGTCGACAGCCAATCGAGTAACTCGGGATGCGTCGGCCATTGGCCTTGAGCACCAAAGTCTTCGGAGGTCTTCACGATTCCCTGGCCGAAAATCTGTTGCCAGAACCGGTTGATCGTCACACGAGAGGTCATCGGATGACTGGGATCAACCAGCCATTTGGCAAGTCCCAGTCGATTCAACGGAGCCCCAGCGGGGATCGGCGGGAAGACCGCGGGAACACCGGCCGTGACCTTGTCCCCCTTCTTGTCGTAAGCACCACGAATCAACATGAAGGTTTCCCGAGCCTGGGCCATATCGGCCATGACCAGGGTGGTCGGGATGGCATTGTCAAAGTCCGTCCGAACTTTTTGCAGGTCGGTCAATTGCTTTTTGAATGGATCCAGAACCGGCTTGCTTTTGGCCCAGACGTTCTCGAGGAAGTAGTTGCGAACCACCTTCTTCTGGTCGTCGTTGCGCTTCGCCACTTCCACCTTGAAGATGTCTTGAACGGGCTGCGGCAAGGTCGACTTGGTTTGGGTCTTCTCGTAGGCTTCCCACAGCACCAGTGAATCAAATGACTGGCCCGCTTGGGGTGTTTTTGTCACGCTGCCCGCTTTGTCCCAGTGGACTGTGCCAGCGTGTTGAGTGAAGGCCCAGCCATTGAGCACGGCACCGAGTTTCAAGCCGACCTTGTCAGCTTCGATCTCCAGTCGCACCCATTCACCCGTTTTGGGCAGAGGTCCCGCTTCGACTCGAGCGACCGTGTTTTCGGCTCCCCAGGGGATGACGTTCTTCTCACCCCAATAAGCCCGGTGCTCCCACGTTCCGTCATTGAACTGCAGCATCACGGCCTTGGGCGGATTCTTCGGATCGAGGTAGCAATAGGCGAACAGCTTGTCCCCTTCGCCAATCTTCAGACCAGTCGTTGCGCCCGTGAAGAAATGCTGACTGAGATCCGTCGCGGTCCGCGTGCTGGCTTTCTCACCACTGAAGACGGGGAAGTCGGTCTTCGCGATGAATTTCCATTCGGTATTTCCCTGGAGCTGGGCTCCGGCTGGGGCATCGTCTTCAATCCAGACGTAGTCTTTTGCCGCCAGCGCCGCGGGATCACCCACGTCGGGCGGTTCGGCATACTCGATCTTGGCCAGCTCGTCATTAAACTTCTTCTGAGCGTCCGCAATCTGCACGTCAAACGCGGCCAGCTTTGCCTTCTCCTCGTCGGATGAGGTCTTAATGACTGGCGGCGGAGCCAGGGCGTTGCCATCCATCGCGGCATCGGCGACACCATTGTAGAACGCGAAGATCTGGTAAAACTCGCGCTGCGTAATGGGATCAAACTTATGGTCGTGGCAGACGGCACAGCCGAGCGTCAGACCCATGAACACGGTGGAAACGGCTTCGACGCGATCGACGGCATACCGCACGAGGACTTCGTCGTTGATCGAACCCCCTTCGCTCGTCGACACGTTGTTACGGTTGAAACCCGAGCCCACCAACTGGTCCAGCGTGGGGGTCGGCAGCAAGTCGCCCGCGATTTGCTCGACCGTGAATTCGTCGAAATGCTTGTTGGTATTGAACGCCTTGATGACCCAGTCACGATAGGGCCACAGCGACCGTTCATTGTCCAGGTGCAGGCCATGCGTATCGCCATACCGAGCGGCGTCCAGCCAGACGCGCCCCATGTGTTCGCCGTAGCGGCTGGATTGCAGCAGGCGGTCGACGACTTTTTCAAACGCGTTCGGATCTTGATCGGCGACGAACGCATCGACTTCGGCCGGCGTCGGCGGCAGGCCCGTCAGATCGAAGCTTGCCCGTCGAATCAATGTAATCTTGTCGGCCGGTTTGGTCGGTATCAGTCCTTCCGCATCCAGCCGTGCCAGGATGAAGCGATCGATTTCGTTCTTGATCCAGGCTTCGTTCTTCACGACCGGAGGTGCGGGGACTGTCGCCGGGATGAACGCCCAATGCTTCGACCACGTGCCCCCCTCGGCAATCCAGCGCTTGAGCAACTCCAGTTGTGCCGGAGTGACCTTCTTGCCGGAAGCAGGCGGCGGCATTTGTTCGTTGGGGTCGGTCGAGATGATTCGGGCGATCAACTCGCTTTCATCCACCTTGCCGGCGACGACAGCCTGCGTTCCAGAGGCGAGTTTGGCGGTGCCACCCTCTTGGATATCAAGCCGCAAGCCACCCTTGCGCTCTTTCTCTTCGGGCCCGTGTCACTTGAAGCAGTTGTGCGACAAGATGGGCCGGATGTCGCGCGCAAAATTGAGCGGTCGATC
>JAQGHS010000658.1 GCA_028291605.1 Planctomycetaceae bacterium
CTAAGGGGTCGCGTCACAATAACTTGACACTATTTATGATTTATGTTTTAACGCGGTCATGCAGGATGCCGCTATTATTCAAGGGATTGAAAGCCGCTATTCGGCGTTGTCGTCGTTGCTGGACGAACGACTGCGTCGTCAATGGGCAGCCGCTGAGGCTCGTGCCTATGGTCGGGGTGGTTTGCGAGCCGTCAGTCGGGCGACGGGCATGTCTTTGAACACCATTAAAAAAGGATTGGCCGAACTGCTGGAGCGAGAAAGTCATCCCGAAGCGGTTACCGATTCGCGGTTGCGAAAGCCAGGAGCTGGCCGCAAGCGAGCGACCACAGCGGACCCTGGACTGGCCCAGGCGCTGGAACGACTTGTCGATCCAGCAACGCGCGGCGATCCTCAATCCCCATTGAGATGGACTTGCAAGAGTACCACACAACTGGCGAACGAACTGACTCGGCAAGGGCATCCTGTCAGTCCCCGAACCGTGGGACGGCTGTTGAAGGCGTCCGGCTACAGTCTGCAGAGCAATCGCAAGACTCGGGAAGGCGCGGACCATCCTGATCGCAATGCCCAATTTGAATACATCAACCGAACGGTCCAGGCATTTCAGCGGCGTGCTCAGCCGGTGATCTCGGTTGACGCGAAAAAGAAAGAATTGGTTGGGAATTTCAAGAACGGTGGAGTGGAATGGCAGCCAGTGGGCGAGCCGGAAGAGGTCTTGGTACATGACTTCATGGACAAGACGCTGGGCAAAGCCATTCCCTATGGTGTCTACGACTTGACGGAGAATCAGGGCTGGGTCAGCGTGGGCATCGATCACGACACAGCACGGTTTGCCGCAGAAGCCATTCGTCGCTGGTGGAAGAAAATGGGGGCCAAGAAACATGAGGGAGCGACCAAACTGCTGATCGTAGCCGATGGCGGCGGAAGCAACGGCAGTCGGACTCGATTGTGGAAGGTTGCCTTGCAGGAATTGGCCAACCGGTTGCAGATGACGATTCATGTTTGTCATTTCCCACCGGGTACCAGCAAATGGAACAAGATTGAGCATCGCATGTTCTGCCACATTACCCAAAACTGGCGAGGTCGTCCGCTCGTCAGTCATGATGTGATCATCCAACTCATTGCCAACACAACCACGAGTCAGGGGCTGCGAATCAAGGCGGAACTGGACTCGGGATCGTATCCCACAGGAATAAAAGTCACGAACCAAGAACTGGGATCCGTCAATATTCAGCCTGCTAAATTTCACGGCGACTGGAATTATCGTATCGCTAATAGTCGGTCTAAATAGAATCAACTTATTCTGTCGCGGATCCTAAGGGCATTTTACCGTTCCGGGGAACGGGAGTGTGACAAAGTCTGGCGCACAAAAATAAAATTGATGTACACTGCCGCGGGGTCGCTCGGGTTACTCCTATGCCTGATCCTGTCGTGCCTGACGATTCCCTGGGTGTGGTGGGGATACTTCATTGCTGAAACCCGTCGCTGGGCGATGGATGGGCGTGTTATTGACCATCCCGATCGCCTTGTTTTGGTTATATTGGGGCGGACAGGGAGCCATCGACTTAATTCGCGAGACCGGCAGCAAGCCCGAAAGTCACCTCACTATTTGCCGCATTCTGGCTCAGTTGGGCCTGTGTGGGCTGTTATGCTGTATTACTTCATGGACAGATCTGTATCTGTATTTACGAAACTGCAAATCCACTAAGCCATGAGGCGGAACCAGTGCGACTTGAACCCACAAGGGAGTGGCGGCAGTCGGGTACCATTCACATCATTCCACTTTCAAGTACTATCCACCTTAACATCGCACTCCATTGACCAAGAATGTCACCACCCAGCGCATGATTGCTCAACCGCGGTCGGAAACGGGTTCAATTGCAGCGAGCACATTCAACAATTCGTTTTTGGCATAGTGTTTGAAATCGCTCATTAAGTTCACCGTGCCTTCAGCCTTCGATCCATCAAATCGTCCAAACGACTTGAAACCATATGTGCTGAGCGAGTTAAGGCTAATCAGCGAGCCCTTGGCGTCGTCTTCGTTGATGAGAGTCCCACCGGCGACCACTGCCATCTTCCCCTGTAGGTCGAGATGTTTGAGCAATTCTCGCATACGATCATGGGATGCATCGTAAATCAACTCCGTGGCACGAACAAATCGAGCTGGCATCGCAAGCAACTTCAGCTCAGGCGCGTGGGCCTTAAGAATGTCGAAGATCGCCTTCTGCTGAAAATCCAATTCCGGGTCATAACATGGGTCACTTCCTGCGATGACGTGTTCCAGGGCCGCTGATGCTGACCCGCAGCACGCGGTACGACTTGCCATCCCGGGGCGCTTGATGGTACCGACCTCCCCGCCATCCCCCACCCCTACGTGCGGCCCAAAGAAGATAAATGCCATCCCCTCATCAGGCACGTGATGGGAGAACGCCTCGATTCCTGTCTGGCCGACAAACGGAAACCCATCCAAGCCGCCGAGCACGAACGGTCCAATCATTTTTGTGAGTGGCAGTTCGATGCTATTGATATCGTCACTACAAATGCTCGCCGCGAAGGCAATGTTCTTCTCAGTAATTCCGAGAACATCCCTCGCGAAACCAAGAAACAGGGAGAACACGAAGTTCGCTTTAATGGCTCTTGGATAAACTGACATCGTTGGCACCTCTGAGAAAAGTCGAAATGTAACATCAACGGAAATCGCCTATCATCCGTTCTCATGTTAATCACGGAACACGATGACTCGACTCGACGTATGGACAACCGGCTCCACTAGATATCATACGTTCAGACAGTTTTCAACCCAACGAGAGATTACACAGCTTTTAAGCATGTGCCGCCCACATCATCGTTCAACAACCCTTGCGACCCGGCGGTTAATCAAAACCCAGCCGCGGGTCCAGCCACAGTTTGACGTAGCTTTCGCCAAGCTCCGCACACGCTGGAGAACTGTCGGTGATCGCGACAAGTGGCGAATAATAAAGGCGGAATGCCACGTAGCTCCATCTGTAGTTGTAGAGACCACACCGCCAATACAACGCTTCCGCCGGCCCGATGCTCAGTGGATACGCCACGAGCGACAACACCCCGGCGATCAGCCACCCGTGCCACGTGCTTGGTTTTCGGGTCTGTTCCATGATGGTGCTGCTCTCTGGCGGGGGGTTCCTGATTCGCCGTGAGGTCTGGTGATTACCGGCTGGAACCCAACCTCAGCCACAGGTTGACGTAGTTTTCGTAAAGCTGCTCACAGGCTGGAGAACTGTGGGCAACCGCGTACAGTGGCGAATAAAACATGTGGTAGGCATCCGCGGCCCATTTGTAGTTGTAGAGACGACAGCACCAATACCACACGAACGCCGGCCCGACGCTCAGTACATACGCGACGAGCAACAACAACCCGGCGATCAGCCACCGAGACCACGTGCCTACTGACCGGGCGTCGTCTAATGTCGCGTTGCTCTCTGCCATGCCGGGTCTGCTCTGCTGTGACTGTTGTCGTCGTCTCGCCCACGCGTACGATACGCGAGCCGGCAGCTCACCGCAATTCCAGCCTGGGCGACGCGGCAAGCGACGTCGCATCTTCGTAGGCGAGCGTCCGGCGTGCCACCCCGCGAAAATGCAAATCCACTAAGCCTTGAGTCGGAAGCAGTGGGACTTGAACCCACAACGGACTGGCGGCGGTCGGGTCGCTACTTCGTCAAGATGCGTTGGATCTCTGGACGATGACGCGAAAGGATGTCTGAACTCGGGTCCGGTGGCGGGTCTCGCAGCAGAAGCGGTGAGTCCCGTCGCGAGAAATTGGCGAAGATGGCCAGTCGCGAATCGGGAGACGAATTGTGGACGGCCGAATGCAGGCAATGCACATTGAGAATGAACACCGTTCCCGTTTTTCCGATGAGCTGGCGCTGAGCCGGATGCGGCTTCCGCAGGTCTTTATGACCTTTCACCAGCCACGGATTCCGGTGCGATCCGGGCAAGACGCGTGTCGCACCATTCTCCGGCGTGAAATCGACCAGGGGGCAGATCGCGTGGCAGGAATACCACACTCCCGGCTCGCCTTGGCCACCCCAGTCAGCGTGCAATGCCTGCTGGCCGTGTCCCGGTCTTAAGCCCCGAGAGAAGACACCGATCAGCCGATACGCGTTGCCGAGCACACGCTCGATGGCGCCCAGAACTTGGGGATGTCGCCAGGCTGCGTCAAACACGGCCTCACCGAGCAGACCGTTGACGATCAGTGTGCCCGCGTGGTCCTGTTCGGTAGTCGCCAGCAACTCGACGAGTCGACTTCGCATGGCGTTGATCTGTTTGAGGTCAACCAGACCTTCCAGCGCAAGGAATCCGTCGTTGTCCAATCTCTCTAGATCGGCAGACTTCAAAACTAAGGGAGAACTCATGATGGAAACTCACACGGATCAAGGCCCTGAAAAGCAACCCGAGCCATCCAGCGCGTTTGCACCAACTCGGGCCACCTCGCGAAGTTTACGTAGAATCAAAAACCTTTGAAAGGGATGGTTGCACTGCAACCTCGGCCACCCCGTGAATCGCTCACGGATCACATCCCGGCATCGGCGGATTTCAGGAACTAGGGGATACGATCGATCTCTGGTTTGTTGCGAAATACTGCTGGACCAAGTCAAATTGAGATGCAGCATTTCAAGCTCTGGAGACTATAATCCTGTATGCGGCGCCCCGTGAATGAAATATCAGGCCTTTGTAAGTCCTGTTTCCAGTGCC
This sequence comes from Planctomycetaceae bacterium, assembly GCA_028291605.1. Lineage (GTDB taxonomy): Bacteria > Planctomycetota > Planctomycetia > Planctomycetales > Planctomycetaceae > JAKFVC01. The sequence goes on from JAQGHS010000658.1 coordinate 4,729, forward strand.
TGTTTCCAGTGTTCGATGATGGTCTCCATTTTCTACCAGGCTATGTCATGACCAGTTCAAAAAATAATGATCGCCGCCCGCCAGCCCTCGACTGCCAACCCCAGGCGGTGGTCGCCAGCCCAATTCGACCGCAATACGAATCTGGCGCGCCGAGGCTGACGGCGATTGTCACACTGTTGATTGCAGCTCTGCCATTTTTACAGAGTGACTTAGTCTGCCCTCAGAGAGCCGCAGCACAGTCCACAGCCGCCAAACAGGATCCGCCTGGTGCCACTCAGTTGATTGACAAAGCAAACGACTCGGTCTTACGCGCGAAGACTGCGGCCAGTGCCAAACAGCGTGACGAATTACTGCAGCAGGCCAGAGGGCAGTTTGAGCAAGCGCGTCAGTTGCTTCAGAAGGAGGCAGCGGACTACGAAAAGGAGTGGAGAACCTTTGGTGCTTTTATTGATGCGAAGAAAGAGCCAGAGCAATTTCGTCGCAAACGGGAAGCCGAACAAAAGAAACTGCGGACCGAGTTGAGTCTCGCCATCTTGCCGTATCAACTTGCTCAGTCCTATGACAAGGATCATCCGAATCACCAGGCCGCACTCAAAGAGGCCGGAGAGAAACTCGAACTCTTACATCAAAAGCATCGCAGCCAGATAGTGGGACGTTATGCACGCGTCTATCAAGGGAAGTGTTTCGAAGAACTGGGTGAGCCACGCAAAGCCTTAGGCATCTATAGCGAACTCTTGAGCCACACCGCTGAGGCTCCCGTGATGAAGAAGCTGCAGGCCCAAGCGACCCATTTCAAATTGATCTGCCTGAATTCCCAGGATCCGGTCGAAAGCGAACTGATTGAAGCCATTGCCCGAAAATGGATCCAAGCCAATCCCACGCTGCTCGAAACGGCCGATGGGAAAGGAATCCTCGCTGAGCAGGCTCGAGCTGCGAAGAATCGCGACAAGAAGGCCGCGCCCTGATTGTTAAGGCCGCGCCCTGGTTGTTGAACGATCCTGTGGGATAGGGGTAGGAATGCAGGGTGGCTCGGGTTGCTACTTCAACCGGGGTCTACAGGAAGCATTTCACAGAATCAAGCGTCACAACTGGGTTGCCTAACATTCAATCCAATTAATCGGCACCCCAACCGCCCACCGCTCCACATACCTTCTCGCCGAACTTCAGCGCCAGTCAACCGCCCGTAGTACTAGCCCTGCCCGTGTGGGATTCAGGTGCATGTCACTTGGGCCTGCCTGCGGCAGGTAAACCAGTGCCATCCTGCCCAGACATCAAATGTCATACAGTGGTGTCGCGATCACTTCGGGCTTACCATACAATCACAGCGCCGCCACACACTCGGCGCAATAGAAACAACTTAGAAAACGCCCCATCGATTGAACACGTCAGGCTCGGCCTGATCTACCTCGTTATTGTTCTATAACGGCTGCGAAGACATCCCGACTCGGGAGAGTCGGGATGTGGTTCGGCAGGCTCAGCCACAGGAACTCTCGACATGTCATGTTTTCTCCATCCGTATCCCGGTCGCGCTACCTGGTGCCTGATCGGAATCTGTTTATTGGTCACAAGTCTGTCTTGCTCGGAAACGCCCCCGGTCAGTCCACCCCCTGCCATGCCCCCGAAGAATCTGGGAACCCCAGCCCAGACGCCTGCCGGTCAGCGTCCGACGTTACCGAGAATGCCGATCTCCGAACACGTCAAACGTCATTTTGAGGCCGACAAACGCGAAAAGGAGTTGCTCGCCACCGAAGAGAAACAACTGCCGGAGCTTGAAGCGCCTCATTTAAAAGTGATCGAAGAAAAGCGGAGAGAAATCCGCAAATTTGTCAAATCTCTGTTGCCTGAAGACATCGACATCTCGTCACTTTCCCAAGCTCCTGCTGCAACCACTGTCAACGATGAAAATGCGGAACTCTATCAGATTCGAATTGCCGAAGTTGAACACTACGATCAACTAACGCAGGATCCCCCTGCGGCCCGCGAGCCATCAATCAAATTCTTACGTGCGTATATCGCGTCCGCGACCTCTCAGAAACACTTGTCGGAAGGCAGCGATCTCCTCGCGCTTGGGAAAGGGGCGATCGCTGCGGGATCTAAAGATCCGCTCGTCCGGCTGCATCTGGTCATGGCGGCTCTCACCGAAAACTCAGACCTCACGCCCCAGCAGATTGATGAGAACTATAAAACTCTTATGGAAGTGGGACCCGTCTTAATCGCCGAGAAGCGATATCCTCGTTTGTTTGCATTCCAGGCGAGAACCTTCCGACTGGATTACTCGCGACTGCGGAATGTCGATGAAACGTTAAAAGTCTTGCCCGAGATCCTTCCTGCGTGGATTGAATGGCTGGTGGAAATGAGCCAGGAGGGCGAGCACCAGCAAATGCGGCTCTATGCTGCCTATGGGCGTACGGCAACTTTACTCGGCCATATGCCTTTAGACCTGCACCGGCGAGCCTATCTGGCAGCTCTCCGTGAGCCGCGAATCAATCCCTGGATCGTACACATGATCGGTGGGAATTATCATGACATGCTTGGCTGGTCATATCGCGGCGGCGGCTTCGCCAATACGGTGACCGCCGAGGGGTGGAAGAAGTTGGCAGAACATTCCTCGCTGGCGAAGGACCACTACAACTATGCCTATTTCCTGCAGCCTCGAATCGCCGCTGCACCTAACGAAATGATGCGTGTCGCACTGACCCAAAGTGAAGAGGTGGGGAGCGTCACGGAATGGTTCTTGCGCACGACAAATATCTGCTTCGATAAAGACTCTGCCTATTCGCAACTACGAAATGCACTCAAGCCGCGCTGGGGTGGTTCGATCGCGGAAATGGTGTCGTTCTCCGTCGCGTGCCTGAAAACCAAGAGCTACCAGACTTTAGTCCCCACGCACGGCCTGGATTTTCTAGTTCATGTACAGCAAGCCGAACTCGGCTCCAGCGGCTCGATCTTCAAAGGTCGCAACAAGCTCCTGGCTACGTTAGGCCAGTATGCAGACGGGCTGGACGCCGCTGTCAAGGCGGCGCCGAAAACCATCACGATCGCCGGAGATTCACCTTTTTACCGTTGTGAGCTGGCAGCCCTGTTGACGTCGGGCGGGGACCTGGCACGCGCTCGAGCTGTATTGTTGCCGGTCGCCCATCAAGTGGCCGATGAGCCCTACTTCCGCTTACAACGGCCCAAAAGTTATTCAGTCGGCCTGGCCCTCGCCGCCGTACCGGAGTTAGCAGATCGGTTACTTGATTTAGACAAAATCATCATGCAGGGGGCCGGTCCCGATTCGAAAGCGGCCGATTACGATCAGGCTCAGGAGACCCTGCAGGCGGTTCGCAAAGCACATAATATTCCGGACGGTGACACCGCACTGCAGCTCAAGCAGGATTTTACCGCTGCGGACCAAAAGCAAGCCGACGCGATCGTCCCCCTGCGCATTCGCCAGTTTGTCCTGACGGCCGAGACGACTTTGCAGCGTCTGCGTCAATATTGTGCCAATGACTGGGTCAAACTCAACGTCGATGATCAGGGATCGGGTTGGTCTGTCTACAGCGAACCTACGGCCTATCATCCGCCCGATGCCATCGATGTGTCGTTCAAGGGGACGGATTACTTCTACCAGATCAGGTCCTTGGCACGCTTCGCGCCCCCTTATGATGTACAGGTCGAGGTGGAATCTTCCGGTGACGTCCCGGGCCGGTATCAACCTCTCTACACTGGCATCGCAATCGGGGCGACCGATTATTGGGCCTTTTCGAAGAAGAGTACGGGCACTCGGTTGTTTGGAGTCAACCCTGGAAAATTCATGGGGGCCATCCAAAAGAAAGATAGAGTCCTGTCAACTGCCTCTGTGGCGGCGGTTCCTACGGGAAAATCGTACCACGTCCGCGTCCAGGTTTGGGACGGCGGACGCTATCGGTTCTCAGTGAACAATCTGCGCATCGCTGAAGGGACCGATCCCGAGTTCGATCCGGGCAACGAGATTCACTTTGGAATGGGTTTCCCCCAGACCCAGGAAGCCACAGCCAAGCTCAGCCAGATGCGCATCCGGCGCCTCACGGAACAACCGCCCGCAGATCCGAATGACTATGCTGCGGTCGAAGCCTTCGCGCGGGATGAATTGAAGTTCGATTCCCAGGATGCCATGGCGCAATTCGATCTGGGAAGAGCCTTGTTCGGCCAGGGCAAGTATGCCGCGGCACTCACTTCCTTAAAGTCTGCCGAAGGCCTGCGAACCGAGTTCATGACACGTGGGCTACTGGCCCTGAAAGCGATGTGTTACTCGAAACTCGGCCAGTTCGAGTCAGCCATCGCCGAGTACGAGAAACTGCAGAAGATCAACTACCAGTCCGCCATCAACGAAGTGACGTCCGAACAAGCCCGCTGCGACTTTGCCAGGCTGCTGGCCACCGTCCCCGACGACAAACTCCGAGACGGCCCCCGCGCATTAAAGTCGATCCAGCGACTCATCAATGCTGCCAAGTCACCCAACTGGGAGCAACGCTGGATCCTGGCCGCAGCCCACGCCGAATGCGGCGACTTCGAAGACGCATCGAAAGCCATCCAGGACTCGCTGGCACTCGCTCCAGAGGAACAAAAGGCGTTTGTCGAGAAGCTTAAGAAATTGTTCGAAGCCAAGAAGCCTTATCGGCTGACCAAGAGTACCCCGTAGGCATGCTGAAACTGACGTGACCGGCCGAAATCTGAACTCATCGTCGGGCACCGCCTGACCCATCAGGCTGACTCGGTCAGAAATAATGGCTGGTTATAGAACATGCATCCTGTAGACCCAGGTTGCACAGCAACCTTAGCCACCCTTCCCAATCCGGATTGCTTGCAACTGTTTTGATTCAAACCAGGCCACCCCGCGGCGCGGCTGACTCGAATTTGGATCATGGCATGCTCGCCGCACCTAAGCAGTGCTCTGGGCGAATTGCTCTTTCACAGAAACACTGCTTCACGACTGAGTACAGTCGTGAAACAGTGCCACAACTTTCGTTCTCTGGCGTTCAAACCAGTGCCACTCCGTCGTCCCCAAAGCGATCCCGTGCCACTGTTTCGGGGCGGCGCGGTTGGCTCGAATTTGGATCACGACATGCTCGCCGCACCTAAGCAGTGCCCTGGGAGAATCACGCATCCACAAAAACACTGCTTAACGACTGAGTACAGTCGTGAAACAGTGCCACGACTTTCATTTTGCGGCGTTCAAACCAGTGCCACC
>JAQGHS010000434.1 GCA_028291605.1 Planctomycetaceae bacterium
TGAACCATTTTCAAATAACGCCGTTGAAGCCGCTGATCCAGCGGCGGTGTCGCAATCCTTTGCATTGCCGTGAGTTACAGTATTTCACGACTTGTGTAGATACCAATGCCGTAAGGGCGGGGGTAGAGTTGCGACTCTAATTGGCGATCCATGTCACACAACTCCGGACTTGCAAAGGAAGTCACTACTCTATCCCCGCCCTTACGGGACGGGGCTCACCTGCCTATTTGTTTATTTCTGCCCAACTCCTCAGCAGGCCTAGAAGTCATGAGCGAATCGCATTCCAATACCGTGGATCGTGCCGTCGCCCAATCCGGCGGCCGCGGCAGAATTGCGGTCCGTCAGCATGTAGTTGAACTGCACCTTCATGTTCGGATTCCAGAACCAGTTCAAGCCGACGGTGTAGTTGTTCAAGATGCCGCCATTGATACCGTTATTGTTCAGGTTGAGGTAATTGTAACGGGCACCGATTTGCCACGCTCCCCAGCCTGAATGCACGCAGCCTTCGGACCGGACGAGGAAGAAGTTCTCGCGGGGTTTCACGCGGTCAAAAGCAGCGCGTTCCTTGCTGTAATTGTCATGCTCGCCGGTCAGGAAATAAAAGAGTTGCATGTACCCACCGCTATAGAAGACCTGTTCTGCCAACACGGGGCCGGCAGCCGCCTTCCGGACATCGTGTGTCCAGTTCATCAGGTATTCGCTTTGGAACGTCCAGGGCCCGTGAACCGCGGCAATTTCCGGATCGAGGAACTGTCCGGTGTTGGCGAACAATGTGCCGGTGTCGGCGGGGATCGGCCAAACTTGCGAGACGCCAGAGCGGATCGCATCGCGAGTACGGTAACGCATTTGATTGTTGACGCTCGTGAACTGCCGGGCACCCACGCCAATATGCAATAGGTCTGCACCGTCGGCTTCGTACCACAGGAGCTTCGTGACACGACCGGTGACAGCGTAGTCGCCGGTGTGAGCGTTGAATGCGAAGACGTTATTGGTCGGCTTGTAGACACCGATGTTCCAAGTACCAGTGTCTTCGCCGTAGCTGTCGTGGATCGCAATACCCGGCGTAAAGCCGTTGTATGATCCACCGTAGAATGTGTCCTGATTGTAAGACCGTTCCATGAACGGCAGGAAGCGGCTGCTGACCAGGTGCTCGAAGCCGATCGCTTCCTTCTGGTTACCGATCCGGATATTGCCGACGACCGGAACTTCCTTGAGTTGCCACCAGACATCGGTAAACGCGGTTACGGCGAAGACGTTCTCATTCGTTGACGCGGCGGGTGAGGGGAATCGGGCTGAGTTTATGAAGTCGTACTCAACGGCGAATTCCTGCTGTTCGTACATCGTCCCGTCGATTCGCAAACGAGCGCGCCGGAAATCGTTGCCGTTCTGATAAGGTTGATTGATGTTCGGCGGGCTGACCGACGCATCGGGCCAGAAAGCGGCACCGTCATATTGCGTGCGACCGCCAATGTGAATGCGGAAGTCCTTGTTCTTGGTCGACAGTTCGAGACCGTTGTTCCACTTGGCGGTCATGTTGAGGTCGCTGCCAACTTCGTGTCCATCCTCGGCGGCCGCTGCCTTCTTGGCCTCCTCGGCCGCCTTTTCTTCCGCCTTCTTCTCGGCCAGGTACTGGCTGACGATGCTGCGAATGTGAGCGTCTTCTTCGCCAATGGGCGCGTCCGAGGGATTCCCCGTGGTGAAGACGGTCTGCGGATTGAGGACTTGGGCCCTCAGTTCGGCATTCTGTTGTTCGAGCAGATCGAGCCGCGCCCTGAGCTCGGCCAATTCTTGATCCGGTTCGTCTGCCCGTGCGGAGTTGGAACTGCTTGTCATCCCCAACGCGCAGAGCGCGGCCAAGAACCCAAAGCGTTGAATCCAACAGCGAAGATTTTCGCCAACGGTGGTCCGTGCCCTATGGGGGGCTGAACCCGGGCTCAACGGACCAAACACAGCGCTGCCCAGCGAGCGCACGCAGTTGCGCATGTAGCGATTTTTGTGCATTGATTTGTCGTGGGAATGTGTGGGCGGACAGAAACAAAGCCAACTGACGAGCCCGCAGGAGAGCGGAACCGCGAAGAAGCTTGAATGTAGATTTAAGGAAGTTAGGCAGAATAGAAAGATGAGAACGACGAGGTGTAGTGAGCCGTTCGAACCACTTATCGGCGGGCGGAAAGCGAAGAATTATTAAGGTCGCAAGTCTGCAGGCTTTTTTGCGAAAATAGTCTGAAAATCCGGCGGTTTTCTTTCCGAAAGCGATGATCCGTCGTCTTGTCGCTAAATTCCAGATTATCTCGGGGCAATTTCCTCGGCTCGTGAGCGGCACGGCGCTAGCCCGGATTATTGATCAGCCGGCACGCGCTCGCCTCCGGTTCTCTCGGAAAATCAGGCCCAACACCAGAACAGAGGGCTTAGCGCTCTGCGGTTGATGAAATAACCCGGGCTACTGTAGCCGCCGGTTCTTCATTGTTTTCTGGCCGAGGAACCGGTGGCTGGCGCCATTCCGCTCACAAACTGAGTGCCATTTGGCCTACTTCGATGCCTTGACTGCCGTGCCTGGCGCACCTTCCACTTTTTTCCGAATCAAGATCATCACCGTTGACGGCGAGACCGCCGCATCCACTTCGGTCCATTCCTTCTTCTTAAACTCACCCGTGACATGCGTGAATGTCGGAATGTTGGCTTTCACTAAGGCCATGGCCTCAGTGACGGGAAACGCCAAGCCGTAGCCTTTGACAAAACGCGACGAAGCGGTCACGGCCGTATTGATGCCGATCACGCGGCCGGTGGAATCGCACAGCGGACCGCCTGAGTTACCGGGGTTAATCTGCACATCGGAGACCATCATCCCGTCCGTCTCTTTACTTGGCAGGCCGGTCACAATGCCGCGTGTGCTCTTGATTCCGCTGCCGACAACCGTGGACACCGGAAAACCGAGAGCCAGGACTTCCGTCCCGCGGGCGGCTGGCGTTTGACTGATGGGGAGCGGGGCCGCGTTGAGCGTTTCGCATTTCACCAGGGCCAGATCAAATCCCTTAGCGATGTTCACGACGGTCGCTTTGTGAAACTTCTTGGGATCGACCGGATCGACGATCACCAGCGCATCCGCATCCTCGACGACGTGCCGGTTGGTCAGAATGAAATTCTTGGCCACAACGAAGCCCGTACCGTTGCCTACGATCCGGTCCCCTTCGCCTTCCTGGGCTTGTTCGGTTTCAGTCGGTTTGAAATTGAAATCAAACAGAAACAACTTACGGGCGTCGTAGGTGGCTTTAGAAGTCGTTCGCAACTTGGCAAACGCTTTGGCAGCTTTGTCCTTATTCGCCGAACTGACCACCACCGGTTTCCGACTGCGTTTCGGATTTTCAATCATGTAAACCAGGGCCCCCAGATTCTGGACCGTCGCTCCATAATTGGCATCCAGATCGGCAGCCTGCTGCAGGTGCTTATAAGACTTGTCCCCCTTGCCCGTCAGGGCCTCCGCGATCGCCAGATTATTCAAAATGGCGATGTTATTAGGGGAGCGTTTGAGCATCTCGGTGAACTGTTTCTCGGCCCCGGCAAAGTTCTCATTCATCAGCGCTCCCAGGCCCAGCAGAAAGACCGACGTCATATGCTCGGGGTAGATCTTCGACGCATCGGTCAGCAAGTCATCCGCTTGCTTCGGATTCCCATTTTGCAACAGGACCATGGCCTGCTTGACAAGCTCATCAGCTTGTTTCCGGAGCTCCTCTTCCTCGGCCTTCAGCATCCATTTCTTGCCCACGCGGACGGAATCGGTGTCGGCGAGTTTTTGCCAATCTGCCAACTTGCGTTCCGCAGCTTTGCGTTCGAGCGTCTTGATCGCCGTGTCGGCCAGAAAAATCTTGTAGATCGCAACGGATTCCGTCGCCTCTTTACATTTTTGGGCCTGATCTTCCAGCTTGGCGACGCGTTCCGGGAGCGTCTCCTTGGTCTTGGAAGATTGCCCGTGCACGGAAACATTCATCACCGCAGCCGGAAGACATATGCCGAACAGCAGAGTAACGATGAATCGCCATGCGCGCGAGTCGAATTTCAATGCTCGGGAAGGCGCTGAATCCATGGTTATCTCCAACTGAATACGAATTACAGAAAAAATGTCACGAATCGACAAAAGTTTACCACACTGGCCGTCCGGTCACAAGGTTTAGCATCGAGACGAAAGAACGCTCGTGAAAGTTCCGATCTGAGCAATGCTCGCTGATACAAGCTCGAAGCGCAAGCGAGTGCATTCCCTCGAAAATAAAGCAAGAATGCACTAGCTTGCGCTTCGAGCTTGTATAAGCGAGCATTTCTCAGATCGGAACTTTAACGAGCGTTCTTTCGTATAGATGCTAAAACTTGTGA
>JAQGHS010000444.1 GCA_028291605.1 Planctomycetaceae bacterium
CACACCCTGGGTGGCATACTTGTGGACGGCTGGACTCCGAGTCGGGGTACCTCCTCGGGAGGCCCGACTCTGGAGAGTCAGGCTACGTGCTGGACGGACGGGCCTGGAGACCCGTCCCACGGATTCAGTCCCGATTGTCGACAATCTACCGTATCCGGCTGGAAAACTGTCCGACTGATTGGTATGAATTTCTCTTGCCAGAAGCGCAGTCAACCTTAAAAAAACCTTGGCACCCAAAACACAAGTACTTACCTATGAAAATCACAGAAGTCGTCTGCCAGATCATTCGCATCAAGTCGGTCATCGCCAAGACCGCCAGCAGCCAGGATTCTGTGATTGTCCGCATTCGGACCGATAATGGGCTGGAAGGCATCGGCGAGGCCGATTCCTCGCCTGAAGTCGTGAAAGCCATTGTGGATGCGCCGTTTAGCCATAACATCGCCTGTGGACTGAGGTTACTGCTGGTGGGTGAGAACCCGCTGGAAACCGAACGCCTGTGGCAGAAGATGTATCGCCGGACGATGTACTTCGGGCGGACGGGTGTCGGCATTACCGCCATGGCGGCAGTGGATATGGCACTGTGGGATCTCAAGGGCAAATTCTTCAAGCAGCCGATCCATTGCCTGCTGGGTGGCAAGCAGCACTCGTCGATCAAGGCCTACGCGTCGATTCTGTTCGGTAAGGACGGAGCGGCGACGAAGGAGATTGCTCAGAAGTGGGTCGGCGAAGGCTATAAGGCCGTCAAATTTGGCTGGGAACCGATGGGCCAGAGCGAAGCGGTCGACATCGACCTCGTCCGTGGTGCCCGCGCTGGGCTGGGGGACAGCAGCACGCTGCTCATCGACGCCGGTTGCGTCTGGGACGCACGTACGGCCCTGCAACGAGCCGAGAAATTCAAAGACTACAACATCGGGTGGCTCGAAGAACCACTGCGAGAGGACGATGTCGAGGGCTACGTCTGGCTTCGCAACCGGTCGCCGGTGCCCATCGCGTCGGGTGAAGGGGAATGTGGCCGCGAATCATTCCGCCCGTTCATTGATCGCAATGCTCTGGACGTTTACCAAGTCGACTTGTCGCGCAACGGGTTCACCGAGTCTGCCTACATCCGCAACCGCGTTGAGGAAATCGGGGCCCGGCTGTGCAATCACTGCTACACGAGCCCGCTGACTGCGGCTGCCAGCCTGCATTGGCTGAGCACCTGCCGTGACGCGTTCTTGTTTGAGGACTGCGTGGAAGATTCCCCGTTGCGACACGAACTGACCCACGAAAAAGTCCAGGCAGTCGACGGCTACATCAGTGTGCCGGACGGTCCCGGTTTGGGCGTGACCTTGAACGAAGATTTTGTGAAAGCCCACTTGATTTCGGAATCGAAGTAGAAGCGTAAAAGGAATGGGACTTATAGGACTAATGGGACGGATGGGACTTATGAATTCATACGTCCCATTAGTCCCATCTGTCCTATAAGTCCCATTCTTGTTCTTGGGTCTGCCGTTCTACGGTTGCCCCACTGTCGGCTGCCGGTTATTCTGCCGACTCGTCGGCCGCGTCGCGGCCATGCCGGGGACATCAGGTTCCAGGGCACCGCCCGGTTGATGTTCCTTGATGACGAAGTTCCGCAATTGCAGCACCGGCGGGCCCATCAGCAGAATGTAGATCGGCGGCGCCAGGCACAGCAGCACCGGGAACAACATCCGGATGCTCGTCTTGCTGGCCTCTTCCTCGGCTCGCTGTCGGCGAGTCCTCCGCACGCTGTCGGCATAATCGCAAACGGCCGTCGCAATGTGCGATCCCATCCGATGCGTCTGTGAGACCAGCGTGGAGAGGGCGTTGATGTCCGGTGTGTCGATACGTCCCGCAAAGTGTCGCAGGGCGTTGGCCATCGTATCCGCGTCGGCATGACGGCGAATGATCTCGAACTCGATCGCCACGTCGCGATTCGAAAACTTGATTTCATCGGCCACCCTCTGCAAGGCATCTCGCAGGGGCAAACCGCCGGTCAGGCACATCGTGATGATGTCCAGGGCATCGGGCAACCCCGTCTGGATGCGATCCACACGTGATTTCGCCTGCACTGCCAGCAACATGCGCGGCAGGCCATATCCGCAGGCCGTCGCGACAGCGCCCGCAATCAGGATGGTCCGCGGCATGTGTGAACCGGGGTCCGCCAGCGTGGCGAAAGCCAGGGTTCCACAGATGCACGCGATAACCAGCGTGTTACGAGTTGCCAGGTACTCTTGCAGGGCATGAGTGCCGTAATATCCGGCCCGCATCAGGTTGCGACGGATCACATCGACTTCGGAACTCAACTGCGGCACGACGGCCGCCATCGTCTGCACGAAGGTACTGGCCTTCTTGCCCGGTTCGCTCAACAGGCCGGTCAGATCGTCCTTGACGCCCGCGAGTTTGCGGGCCGTACGTCGTCCACCCGCCACGAAGTCGCCGATCAAAAAGACCAGCATGGCAAGCACGAAAAACGCACCGACGGTTACCAGATCTATGAATGTCATCGTTAAGTTAGCTCATTCAGGCAAACGTCCGGAGTGACCCGGAAACACATAAAAAACAGCTTCAGGTGAGCCGGGCGGCGTAAGCCCCCGGATTCTTCGTTGGTAATACTTGAGTCGATTCGAGAGAACAGTCGCCGCCACCTAATTGGCCTTGAAAATCTTCGTGACCTTCTGTTCCAATCCCTTTTTTAACGGAAGGTCACGAAGGACACGAAGAAATGCGAAGTTCCGGAGAAGGCGAAGCTCACTTTTATCTCTCGACTAACGAGTTGATTTCATTGTCCATTGTCTTGTTATTACAGATCACAGAATCCCGGGGCTTACGCCGCCGGGCTCGCCTAATAAATTAGTGATATTTGTGTTCTAAATCGGCCTCTTCAACAGCGCCAGAACCCAGAAAATCCCAATCAATTCCAAGCTCACCGCAGTAATCAACAAAATCCGGCCCATCGGGTCGGTCAATAATGGTCGGACATGGTCCGGGAAGTACACAAAACACAGGATATAGGCGATCGGCGACACGACCGCCATCAAAATGGTGGACGATCTTCCGGCACCCGTGGTGGCTCGCATTTGTCGAGCCCCGTTCAGACGATCGCGGACCACGCCCGCCATGCGATCCAGGGCGATCGGCAGATTGCCGCCAGTCTGGCGATGCACCATTAAGGTTGAGGCCAGCATGCGGAGTTCGGTCAGCCGCACACGACGTGACAGCGACTGCATGACGGTTCCCAGGGCCAGGCCCATATCCAGTTGCCGGGCACACCGCGTGAACTCGCGGCCAATCACCCCTTTGGTCTCGGACCCGACCAGCGCCACCGCCTGGTCAACACTTTCGCCAGCCCGTACGGCTCGCGACAGCAGATCCACGACGTACGGCATGCCCTCCTGCATTTCACGCATCCGGCGGCTGCGCAGGATCATCATGGCGAACAACGGCAACATCATGCCGGCGGACCCCGCTAGTCCGGCGAGCATCCCGTTGGCGCTGTAGGTGAACATGGCACCGCCCGCCAGCAGGCCACAGGCCACCAGCATCAAAAATGCGGTCACCGATGACACGTCGAACCCCGATTCAAACACCAGATGTTCGAAGCCCTGGTCCAATTTCCCCGTCAAGTTGACGGCCGGGGCTTCGTCATGCACCGTGGGCACGCGACGCAGTGACTGAGGTCGCAACCGTCCCTGGCCTTCGGCACCCCAGAATAAATCGCGCATCACCATCCATGCGGCCCCACAGACCGCAATGACAGCGAAAAAGACGATCAGTGATACCTGCTCAAGCGTCACGTCCAGAATCTCCTGATGTCGCCTGACTCTCCAGAGTCGGGCGATTTTTGTTTTTCTTGCACTTGAAGGAAGATGGCTTTTAAACCACGAATGACGCGAATGACACGAATTTGGAAAAGTCAGCTGGTTTTTGGGGCAGGCCGCAGTTCCTTCGAATCCATTTTTCAGGATTCCCAATTCGTGTCATTTGTGTGATTCGTGGTTCAAAA
>JAQGHS010000463.1 GCA_028291605.1 Planctomycetaceae bacterium
ATTCTGGATTTCTATCACGCGGCGGAACACGTCAACGACTTTTTGAAAGTCTATTGCGGTCCGGACGAAGACCGGGCCCTCCAACTGGGAGAGAAGTGGTGTCACAAACTCAAACATCAGGGAGGCCGGGCCTTGCTCAAGTTCCTGCAGACACTTGCGATTCCCTCACGCAACAAGAAATTGCGTGAGGCGCATACTGACCACTGATCTGGGGATGCCTTTTGCGTCCTATCGCGGCCGCGTGCAGGCGATTGACGAGGCGGCTCTCATGTGGGACGTAAACAACCATTGGGACCGCACTCCGAAAGGAAAGTTGCGGTTCTCAGTTGCCTGTGGGGGATATCGCGCCAAAGTGGAATACGATTCCGCAAGCATCAAACATGAAGATATCTACGGCCGGACGGTGGATTCCCATGCTCCAGATGCCGGCACGAGCACATTGGCCGTGGAAGCTGGCGCCCCGCATTACCCTCGGCGAGCGTAAACTCGCAGTCTACCTGGAATCGCTGAAGTCGACCGCCCCCTACAACACTCCAGAACCATTTTTATGCTCAGCCCCGAAGAAATTGCGCAACACCGGAATGGAGTGAGGCAGTACCTCATCCACGAGGGAGAGTTCAATCCGATCAATCTCGACATCTGCGAAGAAGTCGGCGCGGCAGCTACGCGGAAGGCTATCACGGCCTGGCTGAATCGTCAGGAAAACCGTCATTCCGGACGAAGGACAGAATCTTCTCATACTCAGCAGGGCTGATGACCTTATCCCGTTTTCCGCCTCCTGGCTTCTTGAACTTGCCGATCGGAGACCGTTCGATGTGGCCCATCTCCTCACACCACGCCAGACACCGCTGGATCGAACGGGCATAGTTCCGCTTCGTGCCGGCAGACTGGTCGATATCGTCGATCCACTCTTGAACGTGGAAGGGCTTCATCTCATCCAGAACAAGATCCGGATACCGCGTGACGAAGCACTGCAGCCGGGATTGATACCAAACATACGTATCGGGAGCGAGGTTCTTTTGGACGTGATCCAAGAACCGGTCAACGAGGGCAGCAACAAACGGGGAATCGGACGGCTTCGGAGCGGGCTTTACCGGCTCAGCCATCCGTGCGTGGAATGCCTGGAACGCTTCGTTGCGGTCAGCCCCGAGGGGAATACGTTCTCCCCGGATGGTGCAGTACCAACTCTTCCGCTGCTTCCAAAACCAAGGCTTTGATTCTCGTGACAAATTGGACCTCCCAGCTAGTGATGAAACACGTAGCAGGCTGAGAGGCTTGCGACCCTCTGGGGCAGGTGACACTGTTCCAGAGGGCTTTGATTCGTATCAGTGATTCGTATCACCCAGGGACGAGTCATTCACGATTTGACATAAGTCGTTGCTATTTAAGTGTCCCCAGCAGGAGTCGAACCTGCAACCTTCGGCTTCGGAGGCCGACGCTCTATCCAATTGAGCTATGGAGACCCGGTTAGGATTTGGCTGAAGTCTACTGGTCTCATGGCTCTCCGTCAATGGCCTCGACTGGGGTTGGCGGGTTTCAAAATGGTTGCTGGCAGGCACAGTCTGTTGCATCCAAGTTGACCGCTTTGATGCGGCATTGGCGACCGCTTGAGCCCCTGATTTTACCGGAATTTCCAGTCCTCGCGGACGCTCTCCCGGATTGTTTCAACCCCTACGGCTGCGACAGTTGGGCGGTGATGCCCGGGGACTTGTCCGGGACCGGTAGGGCCGCCAGTGCCTGCTGGGCTTTAACGTGATTGGGATTGAGGGTCAGGGCGGCTTGATACCATTTTTTGGCCAGGCGAAAGAGCTGCAATTCACGCGCGATTTCACCCAGATCATAGCGGATAGACGCATCTTGCGGACGTTTGTTCGCCTGCTCGTTGAGTTTGGTGAATTTCTCTCGCAGTTTGCGGTCGGTCTCGATGCGTGCCAACTGCTCCCGAGCTTCCTGGGGCTTGCCTTGTTTCTCATAAACAGTCGCTAAGTAGGAACGCGCGCTGGCATCCCGCGGGTAGACCTTGACCGCTCGTTCCAGATATTGAGCGGCGGGGACCAGGCGTCCGGCTTCGGTCTCCAGGAGTCCGAGCCACACCAAGCCTTCGATATGGTTGGGATTGAGTTCCAACGCCTGCATGGCCGCCTGGCGGGCCGCAGACTTGTGGCCCAGCTGGTATTCGCAGCCGGCTCGACAGCCCCAGGTGCCCGCCGTGGGTTGAGCTTGATCCAGAAACTTGAGTGCCTCGGGATATCGTCTCAACTTCGCCAATGACTGAGCCAATTCCAATAACACCGCCTGACGCGATGGTTGTTGCGGCGACAGTCGCAGTGTGGCCCGGTAATCCTGGACAGCTTCGGCGTAGCGACGGTCTTCTTTGTGGATGGTTCCCAGCAATCGGTGCGGACGGCAATCAGTCGGATCGAGTTCCGCGACCTTTCTCAGTTCTTCGATCGCCAGATCATTGGAACCGGTTTCGTAGTAGGCGATGGCCAACGAGCGATGTGCCGGGACATAGCGTGGATTGAAGCCGATGGCCTGTTTCAGCACGCCGATGGCCCGCTGCTGTCGATCCAGCCGGCAGAAGGCTTCTCCGGCCAGCGTCAATGCAAAGACCCGGGTCGCAGGATACACCGAACAGCGGTCCAACTCTTGAATGGCCGCTTTGGGGTCCTGACCGGCGAGAAACACGGCTCCGCGCAGCAACTGGACCTGGGGTTCATACTTGGGGTACTTCCGCAAGATCTGCAACTCGCGATGCATGGCGGGGACATCTCGCTGCTGCAACGCGGCCAAGCCGCGCTGATAGCTGGCTTCGGGATCGGTTCGAGTCCAGAAAACCACCAGCGGGACAATGATCAGCAAGCACGCCAACAGGCGGATGGTCCGCCATTTGGACCATTTTCGCGGAGGTTGTTCCGATTTGTGCGGCGAATCTGGCATAATTGATGATATTGTTGATTGAGGTCTGCGCAATGCAGTAATTCACGATGCACGATGGCAGATCAGTATCCGGCCGGAATCGGTCGTGATGTCATTATACCCACGAATGGATCGCTCTGCAGGGGGGACTGGCATCACCCAATCAGCGGGACAGCGATACACCTCATAAAACGTAGCCTATTTCCAAGGTCACCTGGCAATTTCTGCGTTCCTGACTTGACGCGACACTGCATGAATTTCCACACTGAGACACATGAGCTACGACCTGCCATCGCTGCCTGACGCTCGTGGGGCGTGATTGGGACTCGCGGGACATCGTTGATTTTTAGGGGGTGATCGGTGAAATCTTTGCCAAAGCAATCTCTCGGATTGATCTGCCTGACGCTCGTCCTGTGGACCGCGGCGGGACGGCTTTCCGCACAGGATGGCACGACAAGCACCGAGCCGCTGGAAACTCCGGCAACCCAGCCTACCGACGCAAAGTCAGCCGACAAGAAGCCACCCACGCCCGCCGAGGTGAAGGCGGAAATTGAACGAAAACGAGTCATTAAGGCCGACCACGAACTTCGCGCCCGGCTCGACGACACCGTATGGAACGACCTTGATCTGAACTACGGCCAACCGGGCCAGGTCTGGATGTTTCGTCCGCTCGCTCGGCGAGGCACCAAGAATGTCCGCGAGTGGTACTTGAACGATGACGTGGGCTTGCCCCTGGTCGGGACATGGGAAGTCAAACAGGAACAAATCGTCTTGTACGCCCTGGACGGGAAACTGATCGGACGCGGGAAATACGATGAAGATGAAATTGTCGGGAGCTTCATCGATGCGGATCACCATCGCGAGTTCGGCAAGTTCCGGCTTCGCGAAGAGACGAAGCGGAACTACCGCGTGCTGCCCATGAGGGTCCGCACGCGAACCCTGGGCAAGTAGTAATTGACTTTCGCGATCTGATCGTGGCCATCTCATTTCAAAC
>JAQGHS010000465.1 GCA_028291605.1 Planctomycetaceae bacterium
AAATAGCTGCTACCCCCGCCTGGCTTGCTCGGGATACCAGGTTGTGGTTGCGTTTCGACTCTAGCACAGCCGCACGCTGCACTACGGAGCGGGGTATCGTTATCATGCGGACCATTCTCAGGTTGAACCAGTTGAAGATTTGGCCTCGCTCAATACGGGACTTAACGTTCTCGATCTCATCTGAAGCTGTGAGTGGTTCGTGTCGCGGCGGGTGCAGTGGGTTTACGTGTGAAAAGGTCGACTGATGCAAGTGACGGACTATGCTTTTTTTCCGACGCGGGTGGTGACAATCCAATTCCCGGACACCGGCCCCCTGGATGCGGAGCTCTGCGATTTGCTGGAGCGCCGGCCGGAGCTCGACGACAGGTCCAACTTGCACCCCGATGCGCTGAATTTGCTGCGTCTGGCGGACACCGTGCCTGCGATCGAACAGCTCCGGTCCATGTTCATCACAGGGGCGAAACACTGGTTGGAGACCGAGGGAATCGCGGGACCGGACGGGATCGATCTGTTGCTCTTCAGCAACCGCATGGGCCGCGGAGAGGCGACGATTGCTCACAATCACAACACAGACCTGATCGGCATCTATTATGCCCAAACGGCGGATTCCAATCGACAGCCCATCCAGCCGGCCGACGACGAAGACTATTTCGAGGCTGGCGACGGCGTGCTGGTACTCCACGATCCGCGCTTCAATGCCAACCTGACCTCCGTGTGTCATCGCGATCACATCAAGGTCTTTCCACGCCCGGGCCTGATGCTGATCTTCCCCGCCTACGTCTGGCATTCCGTCACGCCACATCGCGGCGAGTTTCACCGACTTTCGTTTGCGATGAACTTCACGCTGCGCTGGCCGGCGGGCGCGGAGGAGCAGCACTCGTTGAAGTGATGACCCGGACGACACGCATTGCTTGATCGCTGGGGTGAAAGTGTCTCTCGCCCGGCAGGAGCGAGCCGCTCACATTGCCTGATTTCGAGATGGAACCTGCGTCCCTTGAGCCCAGAGGAATTGCCGGAAATAACTGGTGCGCATCACGCTCGGTGGAGATGCCGGCCTTTCAGTCAATCAAGATTTCCAGACTTGTGGAGCACTAGCCGATTTCGGAGAAGCCGCCGGTGCTGTCGCCGAACTTGTCGGCTTTCACGTCCATTTTTTGTACCATCGTGAGGAGCAGATTGCTGAGTAGGGCGTTGGAGTTTACCGGTCGGTTGCAGATGGCATAGTGCTTTCCGGGGTTGCCGAGATCGTAGGCATATCCTTCCGGTTTGCCGAGGGCATTGCAGTCGATATGTCGACCGTGCCGGATGCCGAGGGCCTTTCCGCCGGCGAACACGAGAGGAAGGTTGGCGTTTCCGTGGCCGTGGCCGTAGGACATGCCGCTGCCGTAGAGGGACATGGTGCTATCGAGCAGCGGACCATCCGCGTCCTGGACTTCGGCGAGACGGTCGAGGAAGTAGGCGAATTGCTGAATGTTGAAGGTATCGCTGGTGGTGAGATCCCGCATCATCTTCTCATTGCCGTTGTGATGAGAGAGGCCATGGCGGGCTTGGATGTCGATCTCAGGGATGGCCGGGCCGTTGGCTTCGTAACCGGTACAGAAGGTGGCAACGCGAGTCTGGTCGGTCCGGAAGGCGAGTACGATGAGGTCGTACATGGTGCGGAGATATTCGCCGAACTGCTCCAGAGAGACATTTCGATCAAGTTTCAGTTTGTCCTCGGAACTGATCTTGGGTCGCGGCGTATCGAGCCAGGAGTTAGCACGTTTGGTGCGAATTTCGACTTCGTGGACAGATGTTAGATATTGTTCGAGTCGCCCGCGGTCCACATGGCCGAGTTTGCCGCCGACGGATTTGGCTTCGTCGAGGACGGCGTCCAGGATACTGCCGCGCCGCTCGAATCCGCGTCGCTGTTTCGTCGCGCCGCCGGGCGATTCTTCGAAGAGTTCGCGGAAAATAACGGAAGGGTTCTTCTGGGGAGGCAGACGAACGCCGTCGACGTTGCTGGCGAGGCCGCCGTGTTCCGTAGACAATTCGATGGAAGAGAAGCGGGTATGCGGGGCGGTCGCTTGAGCCATGAGCTGATCGGCGGAGATGGTGTTGCGCTCCGAGGGCCCGATCTTGGCGCCGGTCAGCCAGATGTCGATGCAGCTATGGTGTTGGCCGACGCCATGAGGATGATGCAGGCCGCTAATGGGCGTGATGTCGGCCCGGTGTTTGGCGAGCGGCGCGAGCGACTTCGAGAAGGCGTAGTCCTTGCCAGCCGTGGTGACCTGGTAGTCCAGAGTATTCACGCCGTTGGGCAGGTAGAAGAAGGCGCTGCGTTTGATGCGGGGTTTAGCCTCGGCGGCGGCGAGCGGCACCATACAGTCGAGTAGCGGCAGGGCCAGCGAAACGCCGAGTCCCCGGAGAACGTGACGACGGTCAAGCAGCCAGCTTTGCGAACGGGTCGAAGGCATTGGATGAATCTTCCTCGAAACAATGTAGTTACGTACGAAGCCGACAACTAGATCAGGCTAATTTCGGATACGTTCTTCGGGCGGTAATTTGGCGGCCGGAAAGTCGTTGGGTCGCACGCGCACGATCCGTCCGGGGCGATACCCTTCGAGTAGTTCGGCGATCGACACGCGGATGGTGAAGCCGGAGTGGCCGAATGGTGGTTGGGGGATCGTTTTGACCTCGAGTAAGGGACCGCTCTTCGAATCGTAGGCATGCATGTAAGTACGAAGGCTGGGTTCGGCGACGGCGATACTGATCATGCTCGCAGACTTTGCCTGTTCGTAAAGCGAAGGGTCGCTTCCTCCAAAGAGGGCGACGGTGACAATGCCCTTTCCACCCCCTTGGTCCTCGACGTGCTCAATCCAACCGGGGAGCCAATGGTAGCGCATATACCGGATATGAATCTGTCGCTGGAGATCTGCGGCGGTAGATCTGCTCTCTTCGTCCACCCACACGTCCGACGCGTGCAGTCGTCCCATTCCCCAATCCGCCGCCCATGTGAAGTTGAACTGCACCAGCTGCCCTGGAGCGAGATCAGCGACACCGCCGATCTGCTTTCCCTTCCAGACACGGGTACTTCCGTCGTAGTCAAACACCTGCCGGCCGAGAGGACCGTCCCCCTCGGCGGGACCCGTCGAGATGACATTCAGTTTTCCTGGCTCAATCGACTCGATCTTCCACGCCTGCCCGCGGCGCTCGTAAAAGCTGAAGCTGTCTTCGAGCGAAATCGCGTGATCTTGTGGTTCGACAAAAAGCCCGAGCCTCGGCCGCTTCTCATTTTTCGAATAGTTCAAAGGATAAACGCAGTAGGCGTGAAGCACCGTGCCGATGGGAATGTCGCGGAGTTCGGCGGGAGCGCCGCGGTAACGAACCATAGCGTAGGGGAGCAAGACGAACGGCTGGGCCTCGGAAGAGTGATACTTATCCAAATCGCGGTTGCCGACGATACGGAGCGTGCCTCGGCGGTTGATGGCGTCGACGGTGACGAGTTCTCCCGCGTGGTAGACACCGACGTTTGCCGGAGGGAACTCGCCCAGCTTCGGCACGTATTCGGTCCGCGGGTCGGCGCCGAGAGCGAGCACGAGAACGATGAAATGAAGGTTCATAGACGGCGTCTCGTCATCGCTGTAGGAACAGGTCGGAAGTCACGAAATTTTCGAGGATGGCACGCAGGGGATAACCGTCGGCCCTGGCTGCTTCTGCGATGGCCTTGATCCGAGGGGCGTCGTCCACGGTCATGACGCGACGGAGGGCGAATGTGGCTAGTTGACCGACGAACACCTCGGCGAAGCGATCGAGGTCTGCCGCGAGGAGTGCCTTGAATTCGTCCGGGCCGTCGAATGCCCGTCCGTCGGACAGCACGCCCGAGGCGTTCACCGGAGGATTGGCCCCCTTGCCACCATCGACCCGCTCCTCCGTGCGCCACGCGCCGACGGCGTCGAAGTGGTCGAAAGCAAAGCCCAGGGGGTCGATCGTGCGATGACAGAAAGCGCACACGGCATGCGTGGCGTGGGCTTCGAGTTGCCGACGGATCGTCGCCTTCGGTTCGTTGAGGGGCGTGGGTTCGAGCGGATCGACATTCGGAGGCGGAGGCGGAGGCGTGCGTCCGATGATTGCCTCGGACACCCAGACGCCGCGATGCACAGGACGGTGTCGTGAACCGTCCGAGGTCAGCGACAGGATCGATGCTTGCGTGAGCAGGCCGCCACGATGGTCCTCGGGCCGGAGTTTCACTTTTTGGAAACCTGGCCCTCCCGGTACAGGCAGGCCGTAATGCCGAGCCAAACGTTCGTTGACTATGGTCCAATCCGAGATCAGGAATTCTCGCAACGATCGATTCTCGCGAAGCATCGCTTGGAAATACGCTTTCGTTTCCAGCACCATGCTCCGTTCGAGCCAAGTGTCGTAATCGGGATAGAGCCGCCGATCGGGCGCGACGGCACCCACGCGGTGAAGCTGCAGCCACTGTTGCGGGAAGGCATCGGTGAAGCGCTCGATCTTCTCATCCGTGAGCATTCTCGCGAGTTGGGCGCGGATGACCTGGGGATCGCGGAGTTTGCCTTCGGCTGCCGCGGCAAATAGAGCGTCGTCGGGCATCGATCCCCAAAGCAAATACGACAGCCGGGATGCCAGTTCCCAGTCATCGATCTGATCTCGGTATTCGTCCAGTGAGCCTTCTTTCAGATAAAAGAAGCTCTTCGAGGTAAGAATCCCGACCAGAGCCGATCGATATGCGGATGCCGGCGACTCTCCCAGGGAGAGTTCGCTCTCCAGTACTTTGACATATCGGTCTAACTCTGCATCCGTCGCCGGGCGGCGCCAAGCGCGCGAAGCAAAGCGCTGGAGCGACGCGCGGGCTACCTCTTTTTCCAGTGTCGGTGGAGGGGGCGGCGGTGACTTCGACTTTTCCGTTCCTTTCACCATCGGTGGCGGCGAAACCGCAAGGTTCCTCGGCCAAGCTTCCTCTCGTTTCCTGCGAGCCTCCTCGCTCACGAGCGGGCCTTCCCACTCCACCAGATCCAAGATCAGCAACGGATAGATTGCCACTCGATTGTCGTCGAACAGCTTCAAACCGACTGGGTTCAGGTGCCCGACGTCACGCGAATTTGTGAAGACATTCTGCCGGTTATTCAAGCCCGTACCTGCGGTGTTGCCCACCTCATCGAAGCCGGGCATATTGTTCCACAGCGCGTAGCTGCCGGCCGAAAGGGATTGAGTCCATTCGAGCGTGATCGGCTCGTCCTCCGGAGCGAGGATATCCGCGTCGTACACCGACACTCGTAGCTGAGTGTTCCAAAGGGTGAGGTGCGGGGCTCGGCCACCGGGAGGACGCACGCCGCTCAAACGCACGCGCATACGATAGGCTCCGGGCTTGTCGATCTCGATGGAGCCATTCCAGAAAATAGTGGTCACTAGTCGGCGGTTCGGCCAGAGCAGTGCGCGTACCGGCCCTTTCAGACCACGTTCCTCCAACCAGCGTTCCTTCCCCTTCGTCGGGTCGAGCACGGATTTTTTAAATGGATTCCCCTGCTCGGGAAACGCCGATTCGACGACTTCTTCGGCCGCCTTGAGATACCGCTCCACATGCGACGGCGACAGGGTTAGCTTGGATCCGATGCGTTCGAAGCCGTGCCATCGAGGATCCTCATTCAGCGCACCGGGTACCATCGGATCGTAGTGCACGCCGAGAAGGTCTTGGATCGTGTTTGCATACTCCTCGCGACTGAGCCGGTAGTAAGCGATGGGGCCGCGCTGCGCCATCCGGGCCGCCTCGCCTTCCGCCAGCCGAGTTGAAGTCCACTCGACTATTTTTGCCAACTCCTCCGCCTTCGGTTGAGGCTCCGATTTCGGAGGCATCTCGCCCGAGTTTATCCGGAAGCGGATTTCGCTCCAGCGCTCGGCTTCGGCCTGCAAGGTGAAGCCGCGGCTCAACGTGTCGAGCCGGAATTCCCCTTTTTGGACTTTGCCGTCGTGGCAACGGTTGCAGTAGGTTCGGAAGAAGGGAGCAATGACGGTATCGAAGGTGTCCGGCACCGCGGCCGGTGCGAGATCCGCCCATGCCGCGGCAATCAGAAAAGTCACGACCGAACGCCAGGCCATTGTCGCATCCCCAAAAGCCGATCAATACGGCGAATTGCCGCTGCCGACTGGCCTAGTATAACTGATTATGCGGCCGTACGTACCTAAATCGGGGATGCGTTTCGCCGCCCGTCGGCGCGTCGGCTGTTTTCCTGACGACAGAGAAACGGCAACGAAGCAATCTTCGATTCATCGAAATTGACAAAACTCATCGGCGGCCCTCCCCGTGCACAACCCTCTTCGACTCTTTTAAAGAGAGATCTCATTGAGAGCTTGTTACGTCGCGAGAGCTTACGGAGTTCGAGACAGAGGCGCTCGGGAAAATGTCCATTTGAGTTCCCAAGCGGCACAACGTGGAACGCTCTTCCTCACTTGGCTCCAATCAAGTCACTCAGTTTCAGAACCCGAGCACCACCAATCGTCGTGCCTGCTGAACTGTCCGTTGGACTTGGAAGTCCGCAGTGCATTGCCGGGGTTGCGATCCCGATGGCGACCTTGACGTTATAGTGATTGCAGAATCCCAAACTTGCAGCTTGTTGGCGTTCCTACTTCGGCTATCATTGCCAACTGTTCATGGAGGCATTTCATTGTTCAGGGACGAAGGGGAAGATGCCATGACGAGGACCCTGGCCGGTCTGCTGGTTGCATTGGTCTTGATTCTGACACCTCAGATTGCGTTGGCAGTGATCGAGGGTGAAGAAGGCAACGAGAACTTGCGTGTTGGTCATCGGATGCCCAAAGGGGCGGACCGGATCATTAATCGCCTCGACCGCATCGCGTGGTGGGAAGCTGATTTCGGTCCGTTTCAGGCCGAAGGGCGTGGTGACACCAAAGCCATGAACAAGATCCTGGCCGACTTTGCCAAACTCGATGTCAAAACCAAGCGAGTTGTCGTTCACGATGGCGTCGGCCAAAGTTACTTGATCAATATGAATCTGCATTCCGAGATGATCAAGGCTGCGAATATTGACTGGGAGTTCGCAGTCTGGCCAGCGAAAAAGTGGGAAACTTCTCGCAGGATGTTCGCTGGACGGGATCAGCCGCCACGGGAAAAACCCGACCTGCCAGCTCAAATCGACGTCTATACGGCCAATATTCGCTGGTCCGAAGTCGTCGTTCCGGCAGGCATCGAAGTGATTGACGAGCGCCTGGAGGCACACGGATTCTCGGCCAAGGATGGGATCGTGCTCGAAGGCCGGATCAAGAAACTTCCTGGCAGAGAGCCGACGGTCTATACAGTGCGAGTTCAGCGCCTGGGGCGAAAAGGGGAACCGGATTACACCGAACTCGCCGTGACGAAGTCGAATGCGGCAGGGACCTGGGTGCTCAAGAACTTGCCTGCGGCGTGGCTCCGGGTCGTGGTGGAGGCGGAACACTGTGTCCCCCGTGTCGTCGGCTACGCCCGCTGCTACGACCAACCGCAATGGCGATCGTTTGATACCGCACTGGTGCGTGCGGTTTCCGTCTCTGGCCGAGTGACAGACCCGTCGGGAGTCCCGTTGGCGGACGTCGACGTCAGACTGGATGACGTCGTCGTTGAGCCCAACGATGACTATGAATCACCCACCCGTTTCACGTTCAAGACAGATGTCGCAGGCCGTTTCCGCTCAGATCAGGTGCCCGCAGGGAAGGCTCGGGTTTGGCTGTATAAAACCGGTTATTCCATGGCAGGATTGGGCAAATCAGTCACGCTGCCGGCAGGCGAAATTGAAATGCAATTGATGAAGGCCGGCAGCATTCGCGTCACGGTCGATTTCAACGGCAAGAAACGGCCGCCGGAATACATGGTTGAAGTCGAGCCTGAAGGAGGGAATGCCATTGGCACCTATGGCGGCACCGCGACGATTGACGCCAAAAACGTGTTCGTGTTTGAAAATGTGCCGTCGGGCAAATATGTCGTCAAAGGCCATCCGAATCCCACGAGCGAACGGGAAGTGACTGAGGCACTCAAAATTGATTTGCGAGACGTGAAGGCTGCAGATGTCACGATCAAAGCGAAATAGTCGGTTAGAGCGCTGTCTATAATATAGCGCTTTAACAAAAGGTGTGCGCCGACTGAGAATACGAGGGTGTGAGGGTGTGAGAGTAAAGAGAAGTCGGATCGAACTCCCTCCCTCTTACTCCGTTACTCTCGCACCCTCACACACTCAAACGCATTTCGAATGCGTAAACATTACCGCCCACACCCGCCACCCTACGGTGCGGCAGGTTTGTCCGTTCCCGAATTCTTCCACGGCTCCATCAATTCCGTGTTTGCGAGCCAGAGTGCGAAGTACGGTTCCTGCGACTTCCGTTCCCGCAGTAACACCAGAAATGGACGGTCGAAGTGGAACTTGCGGATGGGCGGGGGGGGCGGCGGCGGCGGGTCAATATCCGCTGAGATGTCAGTATCGATCTCGGCCGTCGATTCGAGTTTCGCGCCGCGCTCGTTGAGCACGAAGGCGGTTCCCTGCTCGGCGCTGGCGATCAATTCGGGGCGACCGCTCTTACTGTACGCACTGCCAACGATCTCGATCCCCTTCAGGTCGTCGTATTTCTGCTGAATGTTGAACGACAGTTTGGGGATTAGCAGACTTTCCCGGTGGTCCAGCTTGAATCGCGTGTGCTGGGGATTGGGCGAGGTCACTCGTGCCAGCACCTTGTCCAGCGTGGCCTGCAGCGTTGATTCGGCCGGGATCTTGGCGAGCAGCATCACGTCGCGCTCCGATTCAGTCTTAAGTTCGATGATGAAGTCTTCGTCCGTGCGATAGTCCGCGACGTGAACCAGGCCCAGAGCCGCCGATGATCCGCCGAACGAGGCCACTGGTGCCGTCTTCGATCCTCTGGGGAACGTCAACGGGCCTGTCTTTCCATCGAACGCATCGGCAAACGGCAGGCTCTTCAAGAGATACGCGTAGAGCACGCGCCCTTGCCCATGAGTGTCGGCAGGCGGTGTCGATGGTCCCGCGGCGCCGGGAAACCGCCGCCGCAGCTCCGTCTTCATTTTCTCGACGTCGGCTTTGTCGACGGTCTGTGCGAAATACGATCCGGGATCCAGGTTGTCGAG
The DNA here is from genome assembly GCA_028291605.1 of Planctomycetaceae bacterium. Taxonomy (GTDB): domain Bacteria; phylum Planctomycetota; class Planctomycetia; order Planctomycetales; family Planctomycetaceae; genus JAKFVC01. The sequence goes on from JAQGHS010000465.1 coordinate 9,122, forward strand.
CGAAAACGGTACCCGATTCAATTCGGTGGCGATCGCCGGGTTCGGATCGACTGCGACGGGCAGATTGGGAGACTTTCGCAGTTGATCCCAGGCGATGCGGAATGTCGCGCAATACAGACAATTCCGGTCGGGCGAAATGGGCATGGTCGGATACGGCAGGACGTCGGTCTGGGCGAACGTAGACGCCTCTCGCGGCGGTGGAAAGTCCGCGTCAGGTGCGGACTTGGTTTCACCCGTGGGACCGGTTCGCAACAAGAGCCGGAGCCTTCGTTCCTCAATCGTTTCACTTAGGGTACGTGCGTGTCCATCTGCGAACACAACTGCGGTGCGATCGTACCGGCCACCCAGACGGGGGCCGTTCGCCGCCTGTCGCCACTGCGTCGCCCGCTCAATTGGAATGTCTCGTGGTTCCAGCCAATGGACATCGGAATCGGCGGACTCGACCAGCATGATCGTAATCGACGTGCCGTTGTGGAACTCGCGCATACGGCTGCTCGCAGTGCCGGGCCAGGCGGTATATTGCCCGGTCACTGCCAGGAACTTCGCGGGGGATTCGCCAGGAAAACCAAACGCCGCCGGCATGCGTGCGCCAACCTGAGCGTTGTGCGGGCCGTTCCAGGGTTCGTCGAAGCGGTACGCGTCGTAGAGTTGTTGCTCCCCCAGTTCGGGCAGGATGTAGACTCGCCAACTGTGCCACGGCTTGCCATCACTGCCCAGGGTCCAGGCCGGAGGAAAGCGCTGGCATCGCTCATGATAATGGCGCAGCGCCAGCGACAACTGGGCGAGATGAGCTTTGCACATCGCCGCATGGCGGGCCGGCTTCACCAGGTGATCAAAGGCAAAGTACCCGAGCACCAGGCACAGTATCGAACCGCAAAGCCATCCGAACGAGCGCAGCGTGAATTTCATGACGTTCTCCTTGAGAGACATTACCGCCGCGCGACCTGAACGGCAATGACGACTCTTCGCAGGACGCAGGGATAGGGGCAGGGACGTCCCATTGGTTTGGGACGCCCCTCCCTCCGATCCGGACTGGCAGATTTCCCGCATCCGGCTCTCAGTTGATGGTGTCACCTTCGTAAGGATTGACAGACCTCGACATGTGCCGCGACGAGACTGTACAGCCCAAGCTTGGCGAAGTAGTCGATGCTATTAGCGGCGAACCTGTCAGGTTCAGAGTTCAGCCTTTGAAAGTAGCCTTCACGCTCCGCGTAAAGAAAGCCGAGCGCACCATTGATTCGGCAGATCCCCGATTTGTCGGTCGTAGCGCACGCGTTTGCGCTAGGGTTTGTCCCACGGGCCTGCCGTCAGGTGCATTCGACGCTCACTCTGTGTTCGGCTGTCTTCACGCGGAGCGTGAAGGCTACTTTCTTTTCCGCACGCCCATCCGCAGCGGAAATCCGCGCTTTCAGTTCGAGGGCGCACACCGGCTTGAGGATGTGGCGGTCGCCGATTGCTCGCGGTGTTGTGCGGTGAAAACGCTGGTTTATCACGGGGTTTGCGATTTAGGGATTCGAGGAATGTGTGGGAAAAAGGAGGTGCGTTGTTCCTGGTTCTTGGTCAGTTGTCCTTGGCTGGCCGGACAGACTTTTACGCCGGAAGAGCCAACCGCGCCCCAAGTAGCAGGATCAAATCAGAAATCGAAAATCTCAAATCGCAAATCAGAAAGTATCTCCCATGGAACCCAAAGTCGAACTGAGTGCGGCGGCCATTGCAGAACTGAAACTTGGCGGAATCGTGTTGGAGCGGCGGGAGATGATCCTTGAGTATCTGATGAACTGCCTACGGCTGAAAATGCCGGATGAGGAGATCCGCCCGACGCTCGTGGACTATATCAAGAACAAGGGGTGGCCCTGGGTAGAGCTGGATGCGCGGTTCGGGTTGCTGGCCGTGGCCAAGGCGCGGCTCTGGGGGGATCGACCGCCTGTGCCTGAGCCCGTGCCGGAGGAGATGGTGGGGACCTGCCTGGCAGACGTGGCTCCGGAGCCCGTGCGCTGGTTGTGGCCGCGGTATATCCCGGTCGGGAAAGTCACCGTGGTGTATGGGGACGCGGGGGTGGGGAAGACCTGCTGGGCGCTGAATCTGGCGGCGCGGGTGTCGGCGGGGCTCAACTGGCCGTTCGCGTCTTATAAGCCGGTCCCGCCGGCAGCCGTCC
>JAQGHS010000524.1 GCA_028291605.1 Planctomycetaceae bacterium
TGGTCGAAGCCGGGGCGCGCTTTGTGGAAGTCACCACCGAGTATGTCCCGTTTCTGAACTGGGATACTCACGCGAACGGTCATACCACGTTGACGGCGATGAAGAAGCAGATCGACCAGCCCATCGCGCAGCTCATTCGCGACCTGGAATCGCGCGGCTTGCTGGACCGCACATTGGTGATCCTCGCGAGCGAATTCAGCCGCGACATGATCACGGAAGGCAAGCCCGGTTCGACCGCTCAGGATCAGGCCACCGAGCGGGTCGATGTGCTGCAGGAATTGAAGCACTACGGACAGCACCGGCATTTCACCGGCGGCTCGTGCGTGGTGATGTGGGGCGGCGGTGTGAAGCGTGGCTTCCTATACGGAGCATCGGCCCCTCAACGCCCCTTCATGGCGATTGAAAAACCGCTCAGCGTGACCGACCTGCATGCCACCGTCTTCACGGCAATGGGAGTCAGCCCCAAGACCGCCTTCGACGTCGAGCAACGTCCGTTCTACGTGACGGAAGACGGCAAGGGGACACCAGCAATGGAGCTGTTCGCATAACGAACCGTAGCCCGACTCTCTGAGTCGGGACTCCCCTCTGGCGAACGCTGGTAGCGCCCGCCTGCTGCTGCTTTGCCGTTGTAGGCCACCCGACTCAGAGTGTCGGGCTACGTGGTATGCGGTTTGCTAATTCCTGCTATCGCACTGGTATGAATACGCTCTTCAACCGCCAAGCCCGTTCTTCTTGTTTCCAATCAGGAAGTCCTGGAACAAAAAGAACTCCCCTGCGAGACGCCCCGGCTGAATACAAAGTCGCGTGAAATAACGACTTTTTGAAGCTCAAACGCGTGTCTCAGGAATTTGTCGACGGTGCGATCTTGGCATCTGGAGAGCGAGACGCTTTCCGAGATCCAATCGTGACGAATATCGATCTGCTCCCGCGTTTGCTCGTGATGACAGCAGTGCTGCTGACTCTCGTGGCACGGCAGCCATCCGTCGCAGACGAAAAACCTTCGCCTGCGAGTCTTTCGTCACAGGATATCGAACCAGCCTCGCTGAATTCGATCCCGTCTCAACAGCCGGCCAGGATCCAGACCATTCCGGGCCCGCCGCCGGTCTATCCGCAAGACCCGCGGGTGCTGTTCATCACTGCCTCCGATTGCGAACAATGCTTTCGGGATCTGATCAAGCTCCGCAGGCCAGGAGGTGATTTCGAAGCCATGCAGTCGCGCGGGTGGAGAATTGGCGTGGGACATCACAACCATGTTCAGATCGTCGATCGTGATGACGTTTCGGAACTCGTGAAGGAGGCCAATATTCGTGAGTTTCCGGCAGTCGTCTGTATCAGCGAAGGGAAGATCCTTCGAGGATTTAAAAGCGGTTGCACGACTCCCCTGGATTCCTGGACATTGGGTTGGCTGCTCAAGGGCAAGAATGAGCGACCCGAAGGATTTGTCTCTGAACCAGCGCGCGTCGATTCGACTGGCAGCTATCGCTTGCGAGGCAATCATTGGTCCGTTGACGGCGACTGGAGTCCGACACGCGCGATCATCTTGACACACTTGCGCAGTCCGAGTCACGGCTATCAGGTGGCCGCCAACTACAAACTCGAAAGCTGGTCCTACGAGGAGCTTCGTTCGCTGCATGACGATTTGCACGAACGCGAACTTGCCCTCTATCCCGCGGCTCGCGTGCCAGCCGGTAGCGGTGGTGCCGACAACTTCAGTGCCGGCCGAAAGATTATGGGACGATGATCTTGGTCGCAGTTCGTATAGGCCGATTCTCCGAGTCCGAAACGGTCTGTGCGACTGAAACAACAGTACGCGGCACTCTTGCCCGCCTCCGATGATTTTCATCGACCAGGCGCATCGTTATTTCGCTCTAATGGGCGAGATCTCCTCAGGTTATGAGATCTCGCTCATACCGAGTGTCTGCGTTAGCAACGGTACCGAAATACGCGTCTCATATCCCCGACGTTGTTTCTTGGCAGCATATCGTCAGATATCGTTTTGTCGTCGCTATGACGGGAAGCTGCCGAAAACCCTGGAAAATGTCGCCATTCCGTTTTGCGTGTCGATGACGATGTGTCAATAATTCACACGTCTTGTCAATGTTTGCTGACATCCGGCGGGACGAGCGTGTTATCGCCGCGTTTTGATCAGAACCTCAGCCCTCCGCTGGTCTGGCCTAAGCGACTGCAGCGGCCGCTTATATGGGGTACGACGCTACTTTGGGCGAAGTAGCGAATGTCAGTCTCACTGGGGCATCGTAGGCTGACTTGCAATCGAGCGGTTTGGGCATTTTACGAGATATCAAATCTAGGAGACGTTATGGTTGTATCCGCAGCACCAACACGCGAGACGGCACAAGAAGTCATCAACGGGAAGCTCTATCGTGAGGTCGATCTGGTGCAGACCTACGCGCACACCAGACTGCATCCGTCGGAAGCAACGGCGCTGGTACGGTATCGCGACGACATCCATGGCCAGCGAGTCCTGGACTTGGGCTGCGGGGCCGGGCGACTGGCTACTTATCTGCGGCCGCTGGTCGAGAAGTATGTCGGGTTGGATGTGTCGGCCCATATGGTCAAATACTGCCAGCAGGCTTTTCCGACCCTCGATTTCGTTCAAGGCGATATGCGGTCGCTGACCCCCTTCGACGATGGGGCATTCGACACTGTGTTTGCCGTTGCCAATTTGTTTGACGCGGTCACTCACGAAGAGCGGCGGCGGGTGCTGGCAGAAGTCCGGCGGGTATTGGCTCCTGGAGGATTGCTGATCTTCTCGGCCCATAACCGCAATTATGCCCATGCGGGCACAGGACCGAAGCTTAAGTTCTCCCGGAATCCGATCAGTCAGCTTCGGTTACTAATGGAATACTGGCGGGCGAGTGCCAATCACCAGCGAATTAAGGCGTTCCACCGCTTTGAACCGGAATATGCCCTGTTGAATGATTCTGGCAACTGTTACCACACGCTGCATTATTACATCGAACGAGATGTCCAGACACGGCAATTAGTGAGTGCTGGATTCGAACCGATCGAGTGCCTGGGTGACTGGGGCGAAACTCTCGGGGCCAATAGCCGCGATGATGCCTATCCATCAATTCTGTATGTGGCTCGCCGCGACTACTAACGCCTTCTGATCCGCGCTCAACGAACAAATTCGCGATAGTCGCCAGACTTCGGGCAGGAACACTGGCGAGGGCCCCTACGCGAATCTTGATCGCTCTATCGCTCTTTAATAAATCGCAGCTGTGCGTTGCCACGCCTGGAACTGAGTGACGCGTCTGACCGAAAGTCTCGTCCTGTCAATAGGTTCCACCCCTTTCTGGTCCTGATGCGTGTCATCGAGGGCGATCAGAAAAAAATGTGAACATTTTCCGGCGCATGCCGCGGACGTGACCTAGACTTCGATGATGTCGCGAAAAGCGGACGTCGGCCTGCGGGCCTGAGGGCAGTGTGATGGGGTAATTACAGGGCGAGAATCAGTCTTGACGGACATTGACTGCCGTTAATCCTGATGCAAAAAGTCCACAGCACAATGTCCCATGGGCTGCGCTTCACGAATCTTGTGAGAAGTGCGTTACAGCGTCGGTGAGATCTCCACTTATGGTGGCCGGTTGGCGCGGATGTAGCAGTTACACCGCCGGCGCACCTGACTTGCTTTATTTATATGAACTGAAATCTGGAGCCTGACATCGTGAGTGATACCCCGGTGAAGACGTTAAGCGATACACACGCCATCCGCGAAGTTCTGGCCCAGCACGGACGTTTGTCTGTCGACGTCCACAGCCTGGACGAGGATAGCGATCTTTATAACGCGGGTCTGACTTCGCTGGCCACAGTGGGAATCATGCTGGCTCTGGAAGATCGATTCGATATCGAATTTCCCGAATCGAAGTTGAGCCGGGTGACCTTTCGTAGCGTGGCGACGATCGCCGAAGCAGTCTCTGAAATCGCTGGCTAGTGCGCTATCCCTGCGAGTCGCCGAATGGCAGCACAAAAATCTATCAACAATCGGAACGCGCGTCGTTAATACGCCTTAATCCCCTTGAAGCCTGACAAGACTATGATCACTCCCGTCATCGATGTGACCGAAGAAGCGGTGCTGAATTGCGATGATCTGCTGAAGCAGGTCCATGCGATTGGCAAGGACGTTCTCGCGGAATATGCGGCCGAAGTCGACCGCGACGCCCGCTTCCCTGCTGAATCCATGGCCGCACTCAGCCGGGCCAAATTGCTGAGCGCTTATGTTCCGACCGAGTATGGCGGAATGGGTTTGAACATCCTGCAGATCGCCAAGATCTGTGAGGCTCTCGGCCAATACTGTGGTTCATCGGCGATGATCTACGCCATGCACTGCATTCAAGTGGCCTGCGTGGTCCATCATGGCCAGGAATCGGCCTACTTTCGCCAGTACTTGCGACGCCTGGTGGAAGAACAACGCCTGATGGCGTCAGCCACAACCGAAATCGGAACTGGCGGTGACCTCACTTCCAGTATCTGTGCCGTTGAAATCGAAATGGACGCATTCACATTAACCAAGAAGGCACCGGTCATCTCGTACGGCGAGTATGCCGACGACATCCTGGTGACCTGCCGTCGTTCCGCTGATGCCCAAGCCAGCGATCAAGTCCAGGTCCTGGTGCGACGCGGAAAGTATAAAGCCGAACCGCTGTCGACCTGGGATACGATGGGCTTCCGTGGCACCTGCAGTTCAGGCTTCACCCTGACCGCGATTGGTGCCGCCGAGCAAGTCCTGCCGACACCGTTCAGCGAAATACTCTCGCAGACGATGCATCCTTACTCGCACATTGTGTGGGGGGCCCTATGGTCAGGCATCGCCGGTGACGCCGTCAATCGAGCCCGTGCGTTTGTCCGGGCCGAAGCCCGCAAAACACCAGGCGAAACACCGATCTGTGCCATTCGCCTGGCGGAAGTTGATCAAGTCCTGCAAGAAATGCGACATAACGTCCTCAGCCTGACTCGCGAATATCAGGACCTGTTGAATGCCGGTTGCCCGGATCTGTTCCACGGCTTTGGGTTCTCGATTCGCACGAATAATCTCAAGGTCTCTTGCTCGCAGCGGATAGTGCAGATCGTCGGTGGTGCCCTGTTGATCTGTGGCATCTCCGGATATCGCAATGACTCCAAGTTTAGTCTCTCCCGGCATCTGCGTGATTCGTATGGCGCCGCCCTGATGGTGAATAACGATCGTATTACAAAACTGAACGCCACGATGCTGATGGCACATAAGGAAGGGTATTAATCATGTGTATTGCAACGACAAACATTACCGAAGCGTGGCGCGATTGTCAGGCACAGTTGCTGGAAGCCGGGTTGCTGGTTTCGCTGGGTGTTCCCGGTGTCTACGGTCATGCTGGTGCTTTCGAAGGGGTCATTGAAAACTTCGAAGCCTATGTGACCAAGCGGGCCAAGCCGCTCAACGCAGAAGTGATCCGTTTCCCGGCAATCTTCAGCCGCAAGAACTATCTGAAGACGACGCATATCGAATCGTTCCCCGATCTGATGGGCTCGGTTCACAGCTTTACGGGCAATGAACTCGATCACGTCAAGATGCTGCAGAAGCGAGCTGCCGGAGAAGACTGGACGAAGGATTTGAATCCGACCGACGTCATGCTGACACCCGCGGCCTGTTATCCGTTGTACCCGACTGCCACCGGCATGTTGCCTGAAGGGGGACGTCTGGTCGACCTGCGGTCGTTCGTCTTCCGTCACGAACCGTCGATCGATCCCGCCCGCATGCAGATCTTCCGTCAGCGTGAATTCGTGCGTCTGGGGACTGCCGAGCAAGCCATCGAACATCGCGACTACTGGTTGGAACTCGGCCAGGAAATTTTGTTCTCTGTTGGCTTGGAAGTGGAATGCGTCATTGCCAATGACCCGTTCTTCGGCCGCGGCGGCAAGATGATGGCGGCGACTCAGAAAGAGCAGAATCTCAAGTATGAATTAGTCCATGCGGTTGCCACCGACGAGAGACCCACGGCGATTACCTCATGCAACTGTCACCTGGACCACTTCGGGCACACCTTCGACATTCACACTGCAGATGGCGAATTTGCTCACACGGCGTGCATTGGATTCGGCCTCGAGCGAATCGCTCTGGCCCTGTTCATGAAGCACGGTTTCAACACCGACAAATGGCCTTCTGATGTGAAGAATATCCTCGCATTATGACCACGAAGCACGTGTTTCTCGCGGATCTAGAGAGCTATCAGCGACATCTGATCCACACCAGGGAACGCGATTGGGCCGAAACGAATTGCTATGTGGACGTGTTGATTGAACTGCTGCACGGCTGGGGTTTTGAGCCCATCGCCGCGCTGCCGTTCACCCTGGCGATCGATTTCGAAGGGGACCAATGGACGTTCTTCAAGTTCCAGCATACCGACCTGCGTGAACTGTTCGGGTTGGACATCCAGGAATTGGCTGTCTGGCGCCCGTTGGTCGCGCACATTGAAGAACAGGTCGGGTTGGGGCGTCCCGTCCTGGTCGAGCTCGATTCATTCTATCTGCCGGATACGGCCGGAACGGCGTACCAGCGCGAACACGTGAAGTCGACTGTCGCGATCATCGATATCGATGCCGCTGAGCAGCGTGTCGGCTATTACCACGGCCAGGGGTTTTATCACCTCCACGGCGACGATTTTTCAAAGGTGTTTCGTATCACCGGGCCGAATGGTCCGGAGATGCTGCCGCCCTACTTCGAGTTTGTTAAACGCCGGGCACACGGTGCGTTGACGGGATCAGAACTCGTCGACAAATCCTTGAACTTGCTGCGCCGGCAACTCGAGGCCCTTCCTGAAGCGAATCCTTTTGAAAAGTTCAAGCTGCGATTTGCGGCTGACCTGGATTGGCTGTCGCAGGCTCCTCTGGAAGTCTTTCATCAATACTCGTTTGCCACCTTGCGGCAGTTTGGTGCGTGCTATGAGCTCGCCGCGACTTACCTGCAGTGGTTGCAAGCTCACGAAATTTCCGACCTCGAACAACCCGTCGCCGCCTTTTTCAAGCTGTCGACCAGCGCCAAGTCGATGCAGTTCCAACTCGCCCGCGCCATGGTACGGAAGAGGCAGCTGGATCTGTCCCCGGTCGATGACATGGC
>JAQGHS010000544.1 GCA_028291605.1 Planctomycetaceae bacterium
CCTTGAACTCGGAGACCGTAATTCCCGGCGGTCCGTCGACGATCACCCCTTGCGCTTGATCCAGACCACTCACCGCCCCGAACTCGACGCTCACCGTCTCGCCCTGTTTGCCGCCGGCAGGGTAAATGTAATTGAGACATGGGTCGGGATATGAAATGAGCTGCGCGCTGGCGGGTGACACCGCCAGCAGACAAGCGAAAGAGATCGGGATAAATAGCGATCGGAGCATGACGTTGAAATCTATGATACACCTCAAGTTGGACCGTTTTACCTAAGCGGTTGCGGCCCCGTGGCCGACGCTGCCAGCGTCGGAATGCAGACGCTAGCAGCGTCTGCCACGGGAAGCGGACTAATTCGCTATCCCAAACCCGCTCAGGCCAGCGCTTCGGCGATCGGTTTGCCGTGGTAGTTCAGCAGGACCGGGCGGCCGTCGGGGGTCGGGTACTCCTTCGTGCAGTCAATCCCCAGCAGGCGGTAGATCGTGGCAGCGAAGTCATGCGTGCTGTGCGTCAGGCCCAGCGGACGTTCACACTTCCGGTCGGTCTGGCCCACCACCGTCCCCATTTTCACGCCGGCGCCACTAAGGCAAATTGCGTTGCTCGGCGCCCAGTGATCGCGGCCCGCGCTGCCATTGATCCAGGGGGTGCGGCCAAACTCGCCCATCCACACCACCAGTGTGTTGTCCAGGAGTCCCCGTTGAGCCAGATCTTCCAGAAGTGCAGAATAGAATTGGTCGAGATTCGGCAGCCGAGTCCCTTTCAGGTCACGGAAGTTATTCTGATGCGTGTCCCACCAATTGGTCTCGACCGAGACGAACCGCACTCCTGCTTCAACCAGACGCCGCGCGAGCAGGCAGGATTGGCCGAAGCGGTGCCGTCCGTAGCGGTCGCGGAGTGCTGCAGGCTCTTCGTCGAGCTGGAAGGCCCGCTTGGCCGCCGGCGAGGTAATCAACTCCAGTGCCTGTCGATAGAACTGGTTACGGTCGCCCAGCACCCCTGCCCCCTTGTCTGCCTGCCGTTGCCAGCCGTCGACCGCCGCCAGCATGGACCGCCGCCGCTGCAGCCGGTCGAGCCCCACGGACTGTGGAATCGAGACATCTTCAACCGAGAACTTCGGATCGTTGGCGTCGGCCTTAATCGTCAAGGGGTTGTACTCCGACCCCATGTAGCCGGCCCCCGTGTACGGCGCGGCCTCGCCCGTCAGCACCACATAGGGGGGCAGCCCATTACGCCAGCCGAGCTCGCGACCGACGACTGATCCATAAGAGGGGTAGATCACGGAGTTCGCCGGCTGGCCGGTCGGATCAGGGCGTTGCGCGTAGCCAGACAGCATGTAGTGATGCGCCGCGGTGTGATCGCCGCTTTCGGTATGGCTCACCGAACGGATGAGGCAGATCTTGTCCATCTGCTGCGCCGTCAAGGGCAGGTGCTCGCAGACCGACAGACCCGGCAGGTTCGAGGCGATCGGCTGGAATTCGCCCCGAATTTCCGACGGAGCGTCAGGCTTCATATCGAACGTGTCGATGTTACTTGCTCCGCCGCCCATCCAGAGCAGGATGCAGTTCACATCCTTCGCCGCCGCGCCAGCCTGTGCCCTGCGGGCGAGCAACTGCGGCAGGTTCAGTCCCAGCAGCGACAGGCTGCCGACGCGCAGCAGGTTGCGGCGGCTGATCCCATCGCACAGGCGGGTTTGATCCATGGTGACGTTCAACATATTTTCAGTCCTTCTCGGTCCTCGTAGCGGAATCTCGTAAGAGTTCCGCCCTGAAGTCTGGAGACTAACGCGGAACTCTTACGAGATTCCGCTACGCAGATCGATGTAAACAGTTAGTGCAGGAATACAAATTCGGCGCTGTTGATCAACGCCCACAGCAGATCTTCCAGTCCCTCTTTTCGCGACGGGGCTGCGGTGATCAAACGGGCCACGTTGGTCCGTTCTTCGGCGGTCGGTAGCCGACTCAGCGCCGCCATGTATAGTTCGTCGATGATTTGAGTATCGTTCTGATTCGCAGCGAGCAGCCGGGCCACGCGGCCGGCAGGGTCCGCCAGTTTGGCGTGCATCTTTTCGCTGTTTGACAGATGCAGAACCTGGATCAAGTCGGGCTGGCTACGGCGCTCGCACTCGCAGGTGCTGGTCCGCCGCGGTCTGCCGAAAATGTCGAGGAAATAGGAGGCTGCCGACGGGTCAGAGAGGGCAATGGCCCGCGTCCCCTTCGGCGAATTCTCAAAGGCCTCATCAACTCCGGCCGTCTGATTGATGGCGTCCAACAGGATTTCGGCCGGCAGTCGGCGTGGCCGCCGGTGTGTGAAGAACATTCCATCAGCGTCCCGTTCGGGAGCGACTTCCGAGGCCAACTGATACGTCCGCGAGTTGCACATGGTGCGCAACAGGTGCTTCAGGTCGAAATTGTGCTGCACGAAATCGCGAGTGAGCGCATCGAGCAACGCGGGATGGGACGGTGGGTTCGTAGGTCGGAGATCGTCGATCGGATCGACCAGCCCGCGGCCGAACAGGTAGCCCCAATAGCGGTTGACGATGTTCCGAGCGAAATACGGATTGTCGCGCGAGGTGATCCAGTTGGCCAGCGTTACCCGCGGATCATTCGCGTCGGGGACTTCGGCCACCGAGCCCAGCGTTCGCGGGGTAATGACCTGGCCCGTACCAGGATGGGTCACCGTGCCGGTCGCACCGATGCGGATCGATTGGGCCCCGCCGAAGGCGCCGCTCTCTTTAGTGTCCTTGCGTTGCACACGGGCGAAGAAGGCGGCCAGGCCGTAGTAATCGTCCTGGCTGAAGACGTCGAACGGGTGATGGTGGCACTTGGCACACTGCATCCGCAGGCCGAGAAAGACTTGCGCCGTCGTCTCGGCGAGGTCTTCCGGGGTGCGGTCGACAAAGTAAAACGCCACCGGACCTTCGTTGTACAAGTTGCCCTTGGCCGTTACGAGCGCCCGCACGATCTTGTCGGCGGGCCAGTTGTCGCGCAGCGCCTGCCGCAGCCAACTCGTGAAGCTGCGCAGCCCTTTGTCCCCCAGCGATCGGCGATGCGCCCGCAGCAGGTCGGCCCACTTCAGGGCCCAGAAATCCACGAACTCGGGCCGATCGAGGAGTTTGTCGATCAGCTTGGAACGCTTGTCCGGATCGCTGGAGTCCAAGAATGAGCGCAGCTCATCGACCTGCGGCAGTGTGCCGCTCAGATCAAGGTGCACACGGCGTGCGAACTCGCTATCCGTCGCAAGGCCAGCCGGCAGCAGGCCCAGCTTCTTCCATTCTTCGATGGCCAGGTCATCGATGAAATTCTGACGAGGCAGTGCAGGAAAATCGGCGAGCGCGGCATACGGCACGGTCACTGGGACCGCGGCCACCTGCCCCAGATGCCGCACGGTGACGGCCGCGCGGCCAGCGCCACGCACGGTGATCAAGCCTGCAGAACTGACCTGGGCCACGCGGTCGCTGTTGCTCTCGTACAGGACCCACGGAGTCGCATCCTGCGCCGAGCCGTCGGACCACACGACCCGGACCTGCAATTGCATCTGCTCGCCGAGTTGCAAAGGCCGCTCCAGCGACGTGACTTCCAGACGGGCGACATGCGGATCGGCGGCCTGGGGACCAGGCATGCCCCGGGCCATCCATTCCCGCAAGATTCGATACGATGTGGAATCGGCCGCGAAACGCTTGTTGCCACCGTGCGGGACGGTCATGACGGCCTTGCGCAATATGAGACTCTGTTCGGGCGCCGCGGGAAACACTCGTCGCCCGTGAGCCTCGCGGACCAGAGCGTTGTAATCGGCCGCCGGGTCGAATCCCAGCAGAGACAGCCGCAGCCCCCCGCGTCCCTGAAACGAGCCGTGACACGCCCCCGCGTTGCAACCCGCTTTGGTTAGAACGGGAATCACATCGCGCGTGAAACCGATCGATTGAGCGACAGCCTCGACTGGCTGCGCAGCCGCTGTGGGCGGTGGCACACCGACAGATTGCGCGAGGGCGCTCGCGGACATAGCCAGCGCGATCAATGCGACTGAGAACACTCTGCCAATTCGTGCCAACAGCACCATCAAGGCCTCAAAGTTCGTATGTCAGAATGTATAAACAACCGTTGAATTATCCATTACAACAGGTGAATGGAGTCGAGACAAGAGCAGCACGTAACTGGCAGCAGCGTACGCATGCAAAATACCGCCAGCCAAATGGTCGGTCCGCTCGGCGTGGTCCATTTTACTCGATGCGTGCGGTGGGCTGCCGTCCGTAAGATTCAAGCCAAGACAATCAGCGCATCCGCCAGCTCGTTGACGTCGTCTTCCGCACGAGGCATCGCCGTCGCGAGACGTTGTCCGACCTCCTGAATGGTCTCGCAGACCGCTGCTGTAGGGCGGCCGACGCGCAGCCGTTGAGTGAAGTCGCGGCACAACTCGTCAATCTGCGACTGGCCGATTTTCTCCACTACCGACTGGTCGGCGAGCACGGTTGCCATTCGCTCAAACAGCGAGACGTACAGCAGGACGCCAGTGGCCCCCGCTGTGTGATGCACTCGCTGGTCAAAGAAGATGCCACGGGCTCGCAGGCTTACCTCGTCGCGCATCTGCTGGGCGGGCGTAAACAGTCGCCGCAGGACATTCACGCGACTGGATACCACGGCTCCGACCATAAATCCAACGACGACGGCCACGGCATACGCGGTGAACTGCCAGACCGGCGAAGGGGAGTCCCACGAGTTCGCCTGGTCTGGTACGGCAGGGAACAGGGACCAGATCGCGAACAACGCTGCGACCCCGGTCCACAATCCCACAACATCTTCCGCGCGGTCATAACGACCCGAACTGGCCGCGATAACCGGAATGATCTCGGCGCTCGTCAGCGCTTCCGCTTCCTTCACGGCCCGATTGACGGCATCGCGATCCGATTGTGTGAACAGAGATTCGAGCTGAGGCATGATCGCCGCCTATCTGTGAGTTGTGTCAAATGCCATATCGAGCGGTCTAAGACTCGTCGCAGGTCCGGGCGCAGCTAATCTGGGACTGTCACCCGGTGTACTACCACGACCCGGTCGCTCCGCCGCCGCCTGAAAATCCCCCGCCGAACGAGCCGCCTGAGTAGCCGCCGCGGGAACCATGCGACCGGCTCGTCGCCATCTGATAGAGGATCGCACCGATGACCGCAAAGACTGCTCCCCAGAACAGCCAGGCCCAACCGCTATTGCCGCGGCGGATCAACGAGACTACGGTGAAAATCGAAAGTCCGATCAATGCCGCGCCGATCCAATAGGACGACGCCGGCACCGGTTTCGTCGGCAGTTGCAGATCGCGAGCCAGCTTATCCAATCCCTCGACCCCGGCGACAATCCCTGCCGAATAATCCCCTGCTTTGAATTGGGGGATGATCAGGTCGTCCATGATGTGTTGCGCCTGGTCATCCTTGTCATGCCGCCAGCCCGCCCCCAGTTCGATCCGGGCTTTGCGGTCTCCCCGAGAAACCAACAACAGCATCCCGTAATTCCAGGTGGTATCGCCCACCTTGGCGGGGCCGATTTGCCATTGATCGAACAGCAGCCGGGCAAACGTTTCGATTCGCAGTTCTGCCCCGCCATAGTTGGCCATTGACTCGATCGTCACCACGATAATCGGCGCGGCCTTGTCTCTGAGCAGCTTGTCCGCCAGTTGACGAATTTTCTGCTGATCGGCCGCGGAGATCAGGTTGGCCTTGTCGAGGATGAACTCCCGATCGCCAGGCCGCTCGATGGGAATATGCCCCGGGAGCTGCGCCCACGCGCTGGACGGCAACCACAAACAGGTGGTCAACGCGAGTCCCCAGCACAGCACAGGTAGGCTCAATACGGTCGTCGTCTTCGGCATCACGGCAATCCTTGTTCACGCGTCGGCACATATCAGACGGAATATGGAGGAATGTAACGTCGAAATACTCGTTGAGGATCATCCGCCAGAAAAAATCCAGTGCTTCTCACGGCAGAGAATGCCCGGATTCATTCAGCAGTTGAGATCCTAACGGATATCCCCCCGCAGGGGCAGGAATTCCAAGCTCAGATTTCCCAGACGGCCCATCGCGATCACCTCTCGGTAATTTTGGGAACTGCATTTGACAGGTAAGGACTTCCTTACCTATATTGGTCGCATGATGGTCACTCCCAATCGCGAGTCTGATGTGTTTACAGCGATCAGCCATCCTGCGCGACGCCGGATGCTGGATCTGCTCGTCGAGGCCGACCGCTCGGTAAACACGATTGCGGGACACTTCCAGATGAGCCGCCCAGCGGTCTCCCAGCACCTCCGTGTCCTGCTTGATTCTGGCCTGGTGACTGAGGAGAGGCACGGTCGCGAACGACGCTACCACTTCGTCCCCGAGCGGCTCGGCCCGGTCCGGGACTGGATCACGCAATACGAGCGTTTCTGGGACGACCACCTCCAGCGTCTGCAGAAACTGCTATCCAAACAGAGCAAAGAATGACTCAAACGATTCGCAAAGAGATTCTGATTCCGCAACCGCGAGAGCAGGTCTGGCGGGCAATCACCGACAGCGTCTCGCTGGCCGAGTGGATGTTCCCGAACGACTTCGAGCCGCGCGTCGGCCATCACTTCACGTTCCGTGTGCCGCCGAACCCCAAGGTCGGTTTCGACGGGATGCTTGTGAGCTGCGAGGTGCTGGAGTGCGAACCACCCAGTCGGCTGGAATTCTCGTGGACGGCCGGTGGGCTCACCGACACGCGGGTGAGCTTCCGGCTTGAGTCAGACGGCGAAGGAACGCATCTCCTCTTCGAGCACTCCGGCTTCGACATCTCGCAGTCCTGGAGCGAACAGGCTTTCCGCGGAGCCGAATACGGTTGGGCGAAGATGCTCGGGCAGCTTCCCGCGGTCGTCGCGGGCTTGGCGGCCAACCCGACATAGGAGCACCGCCGAACAATGCATTGCATTGACGGGGCTGACATGGCAGTTTTGAAGAAAATAATCGTTAGGCCTTTGCGAAACTTTGCCATGTATCCATGCCCCTGTTGCGGCTATGAGGTCTTCGGAGAACCACCCGGATCGTTTGAGATTTGCCCCATCTGCTACTGGGAGGACGACATTGTTCAACTTGCATTTCCAGACCTGGCCGGTGGTGCAAACCACTGCTCCTTGATCGAGGGGCAGCACAACTTCGCCACTATTGGGACCTGCGAGGCGCGGCTCAAGAAACATGTTCGCGCACCGTCCGAGTCAGAACACCGCAATGGCACTTGGAGGCCACTGCAATCGGACAGCGATCGACATCTCAGGTGGAGCGTGGAAGAGAATCATCGGAAGTGGCAGGCAGTCAAGGATTCAAGTTCGCTCTGCCTTTACTATTGGCTGCCGGAGTACTGGCTAGCGTAGGGCAATCCGGCCGAACAACATCTGGCACGTGACCGGGGTGGCATCGTTGTTCGAGACTTCAAATTCCGTGCAGTGGCCCGGCAAGCGAACGCAGTCATTAGGCCATAATTCAAGGTTCGATACGTAATTTCACTTTGCCATCAAGAAATCCTGCATCACAACATCATGAGCCAAAGCACGACACGTTCGATTCTGCGCTGGATTCATATCCTCTTCAGCATCCCGATCATCGGTTATGTATATAGTCCGTTTGAAGAAATTCCCAAGTACGCCGCGCCGACTCGGTATGTCTTCCTGCCGGTCCTGATCCTGACAGGACTGTTGATGTGGAAAGGCCATGTCCTGCGACGGCTGATTTCCAAACCATCGGTCTGACACACGCCGTAGCGAATCGCTCACAAGCAATAAAGAGGAGACCTCAATGAAAAGCGTTGCAACGAAGAAAGCCTTGTCGCCAAGCCAAACTGACAAACTACTCAAAGCCTTGTACGCCCGTTTTGAGGAAAACATGAACCGCCATAAAGGTGTTGACTGGGCTAAAGTACAAGCCAGGCTGGAGGCGAATCCTGACAAACTGTGGTCACTCAACGAAATGGAAACAAGTGGCGGTGAACCGGACGTGGTTGGCTTTGATAAGAAGGCGGGCGAATACATCTTTTTTGATTGTGCAGCGGAAAGTCCGACCGGCCGCAGAAGTGTTTGTTACGACCGAGAAGGACTGGAGTCCAGGAAAGAACATCGGCCGGAAAATACCGCGATTGACATGGCGGCAGCCATGGGCGTCGAGCTATTAACGGAAGAACAATATCGAGACCTGCAGAAACTCGGACATTTCGATGCGAAGACATCCAGCTGGTTGAAAACCCCGGCGGAGATTAGAAAACACGGCGGAGCCATCTTTGGCGATTACCGCTACGACCATGTCTTCGTGTATCACAACGGCGCCCAATCGTACTATGGCGCCAGGGCGTTCCGCGGCGCGCTGAGGGTCTAGATTTTAGGAGATCAATTCGGCCATCGGTTTCGCATTGTCTTCAACCAGGTACTGCGGGCGGCCGTTGTGGTCGGTGATTGTTGTCTGGCCAGCATCGATGCCGAGATGCCGGAACAGCGTCGCATAGACGTCTCCGAAAGTCACCGGCCGGGCGACGGCTTCTCCGCCGATGCGATCGGTCGCGCCGATCACCTGCCCGTGTCGCATGGAACCGCCGGCCATCAACGCACAATTCACCTGCGGCCAATGGTCACGTCCCACAATGGAACTAATCTTCGGCGTGCGGCCGAATTCTCCCCAGACGACCACGGCACAATCGTCAGCGAGACCTCTTTGATGTAGATCTTCCACGAGGGCGCTGACGCATTGATCGAAGACGGGAAAATCTTCTTCTTCCCGCAGGAAGATGGAGTTATTGGCCCGGCCCTCGGCATTCAGACCGCCATGGAAGTCCCACTTGCTGTAATTCAGCGTGACGACGCGCGCCCCGGCTTCAATCAAGCGCCGGGCGAGCAACAGGCTTTGCGGCACTCGCGGGGCACCGTTCCCGTCCATCATGATCTTTGGGTCGCCGGTCCCATAACGCGCCACTGTCCGGGGATCTTCCTTCGAGAGATCCAGAGCCTCGGCCAGCTTCGACGACGTGAGCAGCCCCATGGCCTGTTCAGTGAAGGCGTCGAGACCCGTCATCATCGATGTCTGGTCGATTTCCCGGCGGATGACGTCGAAACCCTTGAGGAGTGATTTCCGGTCAGCCAACCGGTCCAGAGTCACGCCGTTGAGGATCAAGTCCTTCCGCGTCTCGCCCAGCGGCCGGAACGGAGAATGTGCGGCACCGAGAAATCCCGGACCCGGTTCGTTGTAGGGACCGTGGGTGCAGGTGTAGCACAGGCTGACATAGGGCGGAGATTCCGGTTGTGCCGGGCCCTGCACTTTCGACACCATCGTCCCGAACTGCGGCCAGCCGCCCGACGGCTTCGGTTTTTTCGGATCGTGGCCGTTGAAGACCTGGATCGCGTCGTGATCGTGCTGATTGCCGACCAGCGAGCGAATCACCGTCAACTTGTCTGCCAATCTGGCGAGCAGAGGAAATGCTTCGCAGATTTCGAACCCGGGAACATTGGTCGCGATCGGTCGCCACGGTCCGGCGATTTCCTTTGGTGCTTGTGGCTTGAGATCGAACATATCCTGATGCGGCGGCCCGCCGACCAGGTAAATCATGATGACCGATTTCGGCGTTTTTTTGCTATTGCCCGACTGCGATTCCGCCCGCAGGAGATCCGGCAACGTCCACCCGCCGAGCGTTCCCATCGCAGCGAGCGTGCCGATCTTCATGACGTCGCGTCGCGAGACACCGTCGCAGAAATCACGGGTGGAATGGGGACGCCCCGGAATCGTCAACATGCTTAAGCTCCAACAGACAGCGGTATTCCACAAAATTGCGTCATTGTGGTCATGTCCCTTATATCAACAATGCTGCATGGATGCCATTCTAATTTTCGTTCCCATTTGGGTTGAATCCGAAACGCCATCAGAAAAAATTCAAGCGACGTCTTGTTCTCGCGAGCAGGGAACCATTCTACTGAAAATAAAATCCCCCTTTGCTTGTTTGGCCTGAAATATCACTCCCCCAAGGGTCAGGACGATGCTCGGTGAATGCTCTCAAAAAAGACGGGTGTCGTTTTTCTGCTTGATATGAAGACAAATGTCGTTATTATGCAGGCATGCCGGAACAACATTCGAAAATCCCCGATGCGGAACGTGATGTCCTGGCCTGCCTGGTTCAATTGGAGCAAGCGACAGTCAAAGAACTTCGCGAGGCGCTCACCAAGGTGCGGCCGATGCAGGCATCATCCGTGCTGACTCTGCTTAACCGACTGGAGGCTCGCAAGCTCGTCACGAAGCGGAAGGCAGATCACGGCAAGGCGCTCGTCTTTCGTCCGACGAAGGCGTCTGCTCGGGCTTGGAGTCGCATGATGACAAATCTCTTTCAGCAGGCCTTTGGCGGTGACACGCTGGCGTTCATGACATCGTTTTTCGAGACTCGAAAACCGACCGCATCCGAAATCGAACAGCTGCAACAATTGCTGGACGAACTGAAGTCCGCCGGGCCGAAACAAGGGAATAAACCCGATGAATCGTCTGAATGATCTGGTGGAGTTCTGGGCCGCGTGGCTGCTGCATTCCGGCTGGCAGGCGGCGGTCGTTGTCGGCGCGGTCGCGGTGTTAATGCTGCTCACTCGCCGCAGGAGTGCTCAGTTCCGCTATGCGCTCCTAGTGATTGCTCTAGTAAAGTTTGCTGCGCCGCCATTTCTGACTCTTCCCGTTGGCGTGTTCTCTCAATCACGTTTGCCAGTCGCCCCCGAATTTGCAATGGAAGTTGCTGCTCCGAACGAAGTCAGGAACACCGATGAAGCTTCGGTCGGGTTGCCGCCTGCTCGTGAAACAAGCGGTTCCGCTCCGACCAATCCGCAACCAACGACGTACGTGACTCCTGACGCGGCTCAGAACGGCGCTCTGCGTGCCGAGAAGGCAGTCGCGATACCGAAGTTCCACTGGGGCCTCTTCGGATTGCTTCTGATTCATGCGACGGGTGTGTGCGTCGCGGGATTCTTCTTCCGGCGGCAGTATCAGGAGGTCCGGAACCTGGTTCGATACTCGACCTTCGCTGCCGAAGAGATCGTGCAACTGACACGGACGACTGCGCTGCAGCTGGGGATCAAGACGATTCCGGCGGTGATGATTTCTGAGGAGTCCGATGCGCCGTTCGCCACCGGTTTGCTGCAGCAGATCATTCTGTTGCCACGGTCGGCTCTTGAACTGCCGACGGATCAACTGCAGATTATCCTTGGTCATGAATTGGTTCATATTCGCCGCAGAGACTTGACAATCGGGTGGCTCGAGACCGTGTTGAGCATCCTGTGGTGGTTTCATCCCGGCATGTGGTGGTTGAAGCGGGAATTGCGGCGGACTCGGGAGGATTGCTGCGATGACGTTTTGCTGGCGAGTCGCCTGGCGGTGCCGGCGCGGTATTGCGAAACCCTGATCGAGGCCGCGGCGAGACAAACATTCCTGGCCCCCGAACCGGTGGCGCTGGGGTTTTCCAATGGTGAGCATCCGGCAGCGCGTCGGATTCGTCGACTGATGGATGGCTCGCTGTTTCGCACCCAGCGGCTGCAGAAGACGGCCCTGCTGCTGGCAGTGGTGGTCGGCTTGCTGGTGCTGCCGGGGATCCGGCCTGCCAAGGCACCCGTCACTAAGACTTCATTAGAAGGTCTGTTCGGTTGGCGAAACCTGCCGTTTGATCCTGATCAAGAGGAGTTGGACATCGTCAAGGAGTGCGAAGAAGTCGTGAATAAGTTTGGCTCCTACTACGGGAGAAACGGTCGCCAGATGACTCATTTCGATGATCCGGAAACTCGAGACGCCTTGGACGACATTCTTAAACGCAAGCCGGGCTTTTTCTACTCGCAGCATCTGTTGGGGACGTGGTACCGCCGCAACGGTGACCTTGTGAAAGGGCAGGAACTGCTGTCCGCGGCATTGAAGAACGCGCCCATTGTGCTGACTCAACGGTATCGAACGGGAAACGGCGAGCTACTGACCAACGTCAATATCGAGAGGATGTCAATCGAATGCAACCGCGTTAAGAATCACTATCTCAATCCGGAACTGAAACTGGCATTCGTTGATCTGGTGACGGACAGCCAGGGCGAAGTGGCCGTGCCGGTCTATGACACCGTGTTTCGACTCGCGTCTCGGTCCTACCCAGTTGGCTACGACACTGAGATGTCACGTCTCGGTTGGTTCAGCTCGGAGTCGCGGATCGGTGTGCTGCCGGAAATCACGGCGTGGAAAAGATATGCTCGCCCCAATGATTTCATTCGAACTGCGTCGGAATCGGCTTTGCTGTCCGAGGCAAAAGGGACCACCACGGGCGAGATCTCATTGGGCCCGAATCAGTATCGGATCGGAAGAGTGGCTCGCTGCCAAGCGAACGGTCAATTTACTGAACATAATGTGTCTAATTCGTCCGAACTTTCCAAGCTGCCGCGTATGACCAACGCCGGGTATATGGACCATGTGATTATCGATCTGACCAGCCCGTTGCCGGATCGATTTGAAATCGGCCGCGTCACCGTCCTGGATTCCAAGACGAAGATTCCGTTGACGTCATTTCAACCCGCCGCGGGCGTGAAAGTCGTGGACAAGACGCGATTTCATCTGTATTCCCTCGCAGTGAAGTTGCCGGAGGAGGTCGACCTCGTGCTAACGGTCCACAACCATCCAGCCGGTTCGTTACGGATGATCATTCCCGTCGCAGCAAAAGGTGATTATACGCAGGATGGAGTGAGATTCATTGTCGACTATCTGGGGGCCGGAGAACACGACGGTTGGAGTTCGAAGGACGGCTTCTATAAAGACGCGAAGAATCTGAATTTCCTCTCGGAAATGCTCTACAGGATCGTACCGCATGACCGGCAGTGTGCGTTGTGGCTGGTTGCGAAGGACGGGCAGCGGATCGACTTGAGGGCGTCCTCGCCGCATGTTCGCATCTCCAAGCCGCTGGCCGAGATCGATCACTTCGAATTGGTGCCGTGGGTACCAGAGGAAACGATCTACTTCGAGAAGATTGCCCTTCCGCCTCGAACCGCTCCCGTCAACGTTGAGTTGCCGACCGCTGAGTTCCGGCTGACGGGCATCCCTGAAACCGTGTCGAAAGAGCTCTTCAGTCCGATTGTCCTCCGGTGCAGGACTCTACACGGCTATGCCTTCGACCACGGGAGCTTCTCGCACCCATTCGGTTACGGATTTGACGAGCAGGCAGGCGGCCAGCACGATTCGGAATCGAAGTGCACCGTGGTCATTGAAGCGTTCGCCCCGTCGGGAATCACATTGTCAGTTCAATGTCTTTCTCACGCCAAGAACGTAGAGTTGCCGAGTACAGGCGGGTCGAGTATGTCGGGTGAGTGGGGTACCGTGGTTTCGAGGAAACTCTCGGTGCCATTGAAGGAGCTGGGTTCGGTGACCGTTCGTCTGATCCCCGAATTGCCCAAGAAGTAATGGCTCTGGGGAGCCGTTGAAGTGAATCAACGACCGCGGTGGCCAGTTTGGAGCATCGGGATCATAGCGTACGCCGGGTGGTCCAGGCTCTTGAACCAGGGAGTGCGAAGCGGCTTAGCGGCCAGGTACCAGAAGTTTCCGCTGTGGTCGATGCCTGGGTGTCGCCAAGAGCGATTGGCAAGCGAATACGCCATCACACAGAGAAAACGCCGGTTATCAAAAGTCGATGATTCAACTGCCGCTTGTTCGCTGTCCTGACACCTAAATAACCTTGCATGATCCTGGGACAAACCCTGTTTCGTGCCACTGTTTCGCGACTGTACTCAGTCGCTAAGCAGTGCTGTCTTCACCTGAGGTTCGC
>JAQGHS010000590.1 GCA_028291605.1 Planctomycetaceae bacterium
TCCCGATGCTCCTGATGCCCACGTAGGACGGGCACTCTTGCCCGTCTGCATGGACGGTCTCATTATAGAGACGGGCAAGAGTGCCCGTCCTACGGAGTCGAATCTACGACTGAACCTTGAGTTCTTACTACCCGGTCCATGCGCTCGCGTATGAACGCGGAGCGTTCAACGACACTCTTCGGGGTGGTGTTTAGCCGCCAATGTCTTCAGAATAGAGCCACCGTGAGTTAACCAATTCGAATTCCGTCCTGAAGAATGCTCATGAACCGAAGTTCCTGCTTCCATGCCGTCGTCTGCTGGCTCCTGCTCACCGCAACCGCACACGCCGATGAACAACGCTTCCAGGCCGAATTCGCCGACGGCACCCGTACCAACGGGGATGAACTCCGTAACTGGCATGACAGCAACGCCCAGCCGGTGCTCAATAACAAGCCGCTGTTCGACCAGAACAACCCGGCCCGTTGGGTCATCGACACGTCGCTGAAGGTGGCTTCCACCCCGACAGCGTTCGTCGAGTTCTTCGGCGGCGACCGCTTACCGGGCGCAGTGATTGGTGCCGGCAATGGGTTGGAGTCGAAATACAATCGCCTCCCCCCGCACCTGATCCTGGATCGCCAGACTTGGAATTTCCCCGGGGTCCAGCCGCCCAATCCACTACGGGTCCTCACCCGCTGGGTACGGCGAGTCGTCTGGCAGAAACGTTCCACCGAAACCTACGAGCCGGGCAATCTCTTCTATGTCGACGGCCGCCGGATCACATTTCGCTCGATCCGGTGGAACTCGGCGTCGGCGTTCCTGTTGCTCGAACAGTCGACTCAGGAAGTGCCGTTCCATGACGTCGCCGAGATCCACATGCCCGCCGTCGACAATTGGACGGCTTATGTCGAACAACTGGCATTTACCAGCCCGGCCGCTAACGTGCGTCTATTCCAATGGGAGACGCAGCAGGGGTTGCGAGCGACGGCCTCCAGCGAGCGGTTCCAAGCCCGGCCCCATGGGAATGCCAATGACCCCAATGCCTGGTGGCACCTGATCCAGCCCGCGTGGAGCATCGACCCGTTGTGGGTCAATCACCGTCTGATCCGCACGCGCCGGTTCTTCGCCCCCAACGAAGTTCCATTGACGTTTCTTGAACCAGTTCGCAGCACGCATCTGCCGGGTCTCAGTAACGGCTGGGCCTGGCAGCGAGATCGCAATGTCCAGGCCGGACCATTGCAATCCGGCGGGCAGGAATACGGCTGGGGCCTCGGCGTGCAGGCTCAGCACGAGTTGGAATACAAGCTCCCCCCAGGAGCCTTAACGCTCCGGACGCGGATCGGCCTGGACCGCTGCATTGGTTCCGGTGGCTGTGCGCGAGGGAAGATCTACGCGTCGAGCAATCTCAATCAGCCCCTGTTCCAGACCGAGCTGCTGATTGGCTCAGCGCTCGTGGTCGACACAGGCGAATTGAGCATCGTCGGCCAACCCGGCATCATCCTGACCGCCGACGCCGCAGTCGCCGAGCGCCCCAGTGGAGCCGATCCGTTTGACATTCGTGACTCCCTGGATTGGCTGGAGCCCGTGCTGCGGGTCGATGCCAACGTGCTGCAGAACGAAGTTCGTGCCACGATGGTCCGGCAACTGGTCCCGTGGGAAGGCTGGGCAGTGACTGATGCCTCGACCGGGCCCTTCTTGTTCAAGAACCGCTGGCAGTCCTTCGAAGACCGTGACGCCCGGTTCATCACGGAAATCGCGTCGCGGGTGCCGTTCCTGACCATCTCGCGCGACTTCAAAGTCGGCCCGCAAAATGTCTACCTGGCTCTCGGAGCCAGCCGCTTCCAGGATCGTACCACACCCGTCCATTTGCAGGTGCGGGTGAACGGCCAGAGTGTCGGAGATTTCGATATCCCCGTACGGAATTCCGTCATCGAGCCTGATCCCATCATGGTCAATCTCGATGCCTATCGCGGCCAGCAGGTGCAGCTAGAAATCAGCCAGATGGCGGGCGGCCCGCAGGCCTTGGTCGATTGGCGTTCGGTCTCATTCTCCGACCGCCTGCCGGGGTTACTGCCGGTCTTCGAAGACGATCCCAAGATCCTCACGCAACTGCGCCAGGGTGACGGCGAGGCCCAACTCAGTTCGACCGACGCTTATACCGGCAAGGTGTCGTTGAAGGTCTTGAAGGGTGAAGCCGGGAACTCGGTGATGTTCTCCGAACCGGTCGCCATTCGGACTCAACCCAAGCTCGGCGAATACCGCTTCCTGAGGTTCGTCTGGCGGAAGCAGATGGGCACACCAATCTGCCTGCAGCTCGCCACCGACGGCCGCTGGGGCGAGGAGATGACCGCACTGGAACGCCAGACCTACCGCTACGACGCCGGCACCGGCGAACGCGCCCACAAGGGTGCCCGCCGCATGGAAGAGCGTCTCCCCACCGACTGGGTCGTCGTGACGAGGGACCTCGTCGGCGACTGGGGCGATTTCAACTTGACCGGAATCTCATTCGGCTCAACCGACGATCAACCGGCGTACCTGGATCACGTCTACCTATCTCGGACCCCGCTCGACATGGACAAGATCATAGTCGAGCCGCATCCCAGCCGGAAGAAGCCGTAGTTGAACGCTCCGCGACCATAACGCGAGCGCACGGCCCGGGTAATAAGTGATTGCAGCTCAGCCGTAGAACCGACCCCGTAAGATGGGCACTCCTGCCCGTCTCTTAAATCGAACGCCCAATGCAGACGGGCAAGAGTGCCCATCTTACGGATCAGCCGGGGCGTGCTCACGGACGACAAAATATTGAGAGAGTCGATACCGCGCTCGCGTTATGATCGCGGAGCGATCAACGACTATCAATGCAGCAGCAGGAAATCCCGGCTGTTTAAGATGGCCCACATCAAGTCCTGTGCCGCTGAGGCTCGATCGGCTCCGTAGGCCGCAAAGTGCTGCTTGGCGACTTCCAGCTCCTTGGGGGTCGGCCGGCGGACGACAGACCACAAGTAGAGCTCTTCCACCAACGCGTCATCGGGCAGTTTCTGGTTGATCAATTGCATGACCCGGCCACTCGGATCGGTGACCCGTCGCAGGATGGAATTGCCATTGATCAGGTGCAGGGCCTGCAGCATGTTCGAGTCATTATCTCGCTCGCACTCGCAAGCTTCCATGCGCTGCGGCTTGCCGAACAGCGACAGGAAATCACTGGTCACATCGGCATCAGGCAGTTGGGCCGCGCTGAAGCCTGCTGGAGCACCTCCAAAGTTCTCGCGGACTCCGGTAGCCTGCACCAGCGAGTCCAGCAGGGCCTCGGCGGGGATACGTCGCGGGATTGCGTGTGAGAAGTTCAACGTATCATGCATATTGGACGCATTCGGGACGCTGCTCCGCTGATAGGTGCGTGAGGTCACAATGCTGCGCATCAAGTGCCGGACGTCAAAGTTGTGATCAATAAAATCCTTCGTCAACGCCTCGAGCAACTCGGGATTGATGGCGGGGTTGGTAGTACGCAAATCGTCCACCGGGTCAATGATGCCGCGCTGGAAAAAGTAGCTCCAGAACCGGTTCGCTAAGCTGCGGCCAAAGTGTGGGTTTTCCTTGGCGGTCAGCCAGCGAGCAAAATCGATTCGGCGATCAACATCGGGGACGGGCGTCGGCTCGCCACCACCCAGGTAGCGTGGCGGCTGCGCACTGCTGGTGCGGGGGTTGACTGCGAAGGGGGCCGCCATCTGCAGCACCACGGACCGCGGATTCTGGAGCCCGACCAGTCGCGGATCGGCCTTGATACTCACCTGATTGAAAAAGCTGTTGAGACCGTAGTAGTCTTCCTGAGTCCAGTTCTCCAGCGGGTGCGGATGGCAGCGGGCACACAGCATTCTCACGCCGCAAAAGACTTGGGCGACACGTTCAGAGGTCTCGTTGGTATCCTTGCTGATGGCGAAGAATGTGCTGGCGGGATTGTCGCCGACTCCGCCGCGGCTGGTCAGCAATTGCCGCGTGAATTCGTCGAGCGGCAGGTTGGCCGCCACGCCACTGCGGACCCATTCGCGGAAGGCATACACGGCCGGTTCATTGCTGCGAGTGCGTGAATTCTGAAAGAGATCGCCCCACTTCAGCGACCAGTGATCGACGAACTCAGGGCGGGCAAACAGCACGTCGATGATCGCCGTCCGCTTGGCAGTATTCGTGTCGACCAGGAAGGCTCGCAGCTCATCCGGGGTCGGCTGAATCCCGATCAAGTCGAGGTAAATCCGTCGGAGAAATTCTTCGTCTGTGGCGAGGTCAGAAGGATGCACCTTCAGGTCATTCAGCTTCGTGATGACATGCAGATCGATGAAGTGATCCTGCGGCACAGGGGTCGGTTGGAAGCCAGGGCTGCGCTTCAAGACGATCAAGCGTGAGGCCGCGAACTTCCGCTCAAACCGAGCCACGACGGCCGATTCCCCGAAGCCGCCACCCGTGACGAGGCCGCTGTCATCGACCTCGGCGACCCCTTCAGTATTGACCGTGAAGATCGCCAGCCGCGTGACATCGCGGGTGGTCCCGTCGGTGTAATGGGCGATCAACTGCAGCCGGTGCTTCATCCCCGGTTCAATTACAAACCGCTCGGGCGAAACTGTGACATGATCGACTTCGGCCTTGTTATCGAGATCTCCCTTGGCTCCTTCGCTGACCCATTTCACCAGGATGTCGTGCAGCAGGCCGCTCCGCGGAAACCGTGAACCACCGCGGTGGGGAGCATCGCCGACCGGCTTCTGGATGAGCAAACTCTTGGCCGGATCGAGCA
>JAQGHS010000603.1 GCA_028291605.1 Planctomycetaceae bacterium
TGGCCGCGTTCAAACGGTGATTCTTATCGAGATTCGCGTGCGCGTCCCAGTTGAAGTCCGGGACGTTATTCGACCCGCCACAATAGATGGTCACGCAACGCACATCGCGCTCCAGCAGCCGACGGCCCAGCAGGCACGTCCGGCTGAACAGTGCCTGTTGCTTGTCGGCGCGATCGACCCCATACATCTTCAGCGTCGCCTCGGTTTCACTCGATAAGTCGGTGACCTCGGGTGCACTGAGCTGCATTCGTGCGGCGAGCTCATAGGCTTCAATACGCGCGGCCAGTTCGGTATCACCGGGATGCTGTTCGGCGTGGGCCGCATTGAGTTTGGCCAGGTAATCAAAGCTCGCTCGCTGCCGTTCGGGTCCGTAATCGCTGGGCGGGGCGAGGTCGAGAATTGGGTTGCCTTCGGTACGAAACACTGTCCCCTGGAACTTGGCCGGGAGAAACGCATTCTCCCAGTTGGCAGCTGCCGAAGGGGGCATACCACGGTCCATCAAAGTCACGAACGAAGGCAGATTGCGACTCTCACTCCCCAAGCCATAGACGACCCACGAACCGAGTGAGGGAAACCCATTGCGGCCCACCCCGGTACTCATGTGGTACATCGCCGGGCCGTGGCTGTTTTGCTCGGCCACCATCGAGTGGATGAACGACATCTCGTCCACCTTCTCGGCCATGTGCGGGAAGATTTCCGAAACCCACTTACCAGTCTGGCCATACTGGCGGAACTTAAAGGGGCTCTGCATCAACTTACCGGGAACGCGGAAGAAGACGTCGGTGATGTTCCCCTGCCCTTCCAGCGGCTGTCCATTGTATTTAACCAGGGCGGGCTTGTGATCGAAGGTGTCGATATGACTGACACCCGCCGACATGAACAGCAACAGGACGCGTTTCGCAGTGGCCTTCGGCAGTCGTCCTTTCAGCGGGTTATCGGGATGCTCTTCGGCCTGCAGCAGATTTGCCAGGGCGATCGAGCCTAATCCGCCACCCATCTGGCGCAGAAAATCTCGGCGGGTCGCGTAGCGTTGATAGCCGGTGCATTGGGACATTTTTTAATTGGGCCTTTCGACCTCTGGAAATCAATTCAACGCCGACGAATCCACAAGCGATTCAGGCGAGCCCGGCGGCGTAAGCCCCGGGATTCTTCGTAGCCTAATTTCACGGTTACGGGATTTACTGCACGTACAAAAACTCATTCGAATTCAACAACACACGGCAGAGACTAAACAAGTCAGTCTGCTTGATGAAATCAACAGCCGCAGCAGTTTCCGCCGGGGCGGGATCGCGAGCGTAAACCAACTCATAAATTCGCTGGACCTGTTGTTGCGGTGTTGATTGAGGTCCCGCGAGTTTTGTCGCTCGTTCGGCGAGTGCCTTGGACTGATCGAAGACAAACGGGTTATTCATTAGCGACAACGCCTGCAAGGCGGTGGTGCTTTGGCCGCGCCGGGGGGTCTGCACCGAAGGATCGGGGCAGTCGAAGACGCTCATCAGCGGTTCCTGGAACGTGCGGATGTTGAACATGTACACGCCGCGCCGCCATGTTTCCGGTCCCGGCTTTTCCAGAAGGAGATAGTCCGGCACATTGCCGTCGCGGTAGTTAAACATCCGATAGCTGGGCCCGCCCATCTGCAAATTGAGTTGGCCACTGGTCTGGAGTACCGAGTCGCGCAATGCTTCGGCATCGACTCGCTGGGGATTCATCCTCCATAAGAGTCGGTTCGTGCCGTCCTTGGCTGCAGCGGCCGGGCGGGATTGCGATGATTGGCGATAAACGTCCGAGAGCATAATCAGCTTGTGCAGCCGTTTCAGCTTCCACCCCTGATCCATGAAGTCGGTGGCCAGCCAGTCCAACAAATGGGCATGTGACGGCCGATCGCCGTTGAAACCCAGGTCACTTGGGGTCTCGACAATTCCCTGGCCAAAGTGGTACTGCCATACGCGATTCACGATAACTCGGGCCGTCAATGGATTGCGCGGATCGACGATCCATTCCGCGAGACGCAATCGGCGCTGCGGACCAGAATCCTGATCCTTCCGGAGCAAGTTGGGATCGAGTGCCGTCACTGCCGACAGCGCTCGCGGATCGACAGGATCTTGCCGGTCGCGGACATTTCCGCGACGCAGAATGAATGCCGGCTGAGTCGCTCCGTCACTCGCTGAATAGCTGACGGGCAGCGGCGGGATCGCTTTCAATTCTGCCTCGGCAGCCCCGAGATCTTTCAGGAGACGATCATACGTGGACCGTTGCTCGGCCGTTAAACGAGCCAGAATTTGTTCAGTCGAGACCTCTGGCGCGGGATTGGTTCCTCCCTGAAACGGCAGGCGACGTTCCGAACTGCTGACCATCGTCCAAGCCTGGCCATCTCCCGAGACGGCTACCGAATAATCCGTGGCGAGTCGGTCCTGGAATGAACCTTCGCGATCTCGGCCCCAGACGATCCGCGAGACTTCGACCGGCCGCGGGAATTCGATTTGCGCCCAACCTTTTCCAGGTTCATTACTGATCCAACTGGCCGAGTTCCCTGGCTTGCCGTCGTTCAAATGCTGAATCTGATGAATAGGATAACCGGGCAGCAGCGACGATGCTGACGCTTTCGCCCCCGCACTGGCCAGCGCGAGATTCAGCTTGGGACTGGCCCCATAGACTTCCAGTTCATCCAGGCAAGGTTGAGCCCCAGTTGTGGCTTTGATTTCAAACCGCAGAAATCGGGCGACGACAGGGGTAAACGATTCCTCGTTCCGTGCAAAATTGACCGGTGGCAATTTGTCCGTCTGCGGAGTTTTTGCCCGTTCCGCGGTCAGTTGCGCAACGAGCGTCTCGCGCACTGGATTGAGGAGCTTGGCGATCTCCGATTTTGCGGCATCGATGCGTTTCTGCACTACTTGACTCGCCGCAGCGTAGCGGGCCTTGTCTTCAGACTGTGCCACGACATTGTCGTTGCGGTCGAGACCGCTGAAGATGCTGGTGAAGCTGTAGTAGTCTCGCGTCGGGATGGGATCGAACTTGTGATCGTGGCAGCGGGCACAGCCGATCGTCAGCCCGAGAAACGTCGTCCCGGTAGCGACGACGTACTCGTCGAGTTCGTCCTGACGCGTCATCATCCGCTCGAGTTCGCTGATCGTTCCCACGTCATTCTTGGGACCAGCAACCAGAAATCCGGTGGCGATCAAGGCTTGGGGATCGTTCGGCCGCAGGGCGTCACCCGCGAGTTGCTCACGCACGAAATCGTTGTAGGGCAGATCGGCGTTGAAGGCCGAAATCACATAGTCGCGATACCGCCAGAAATTCGTTCGCAGTCGATCACGCTCAAAACCGTTGCTCTCGGCGAAGCGGACGATATCGAGCCAATGCCGCCCCCAACGTTCACCGTAGCGGGGGCTGGCCAGCAAGCGGTCGATCAGGAGCGCGTAGGCGTCGGGGCGGGTGTCATGGATGAATGCCTGGACTTCCGCATAAGTCGGCGGCAGTCCGTGAAGATCATAAGTCGCCCGCCGAATGTAGGTGGCTCGGTCCGCCGGATCTGAGAACGACAAACCGGCCTCTTGAAGGCGGGCCAGAATGAAACCATCGATCGGAGTTCGTTGCCTGCCGGAGCTTTGAAAATCCGGTACCGCAGGTCGCGCGACGGCTTGCAGCGACCACCAGTCGTAACCGCCGCGACGATCTGTGCCGAAAGTATACAGATCGAGTGCTCGCTCGGGGAAAAACGCACCTCGTTCAATCCATGTCTTGAAGACCGCGATTTCAGTCGCCTTGAGTGGTTTCTTGGGCGGCATGTATTCGGTCGAGACATGCTCATACAACAGACTTTCGGCCGGCTTTCCGGGGACGATAACGGCACCCGTTTCGCCCCCCTTCAACATCGATCCGCGCGTACGGAGATCCAATCCACCGCGAGCCTCGGCGGCATGGCATTCCAGGCAGCGTCGAACCAGTAACGGTTCCACTTCTGACTGAAAGAATTTCTCGTTCGACTGGTCCGCGGCGGGGAGCCAGGTCGGGCCGAAGAGAAGCAGCAGAACAGTCAATCGCCCCAAATACATGAATACTTCCTCAGGCGGCGTCACGGCCGTGCCAGCCGGAAATGAATCGGATTGATCTCATCACTCCCAACCGTCCCATAAATTTTAATGGGACGGATGGAGCGAACAAGAACCCAACACACATCTTACGAGGGATACTGAGTGCAAAGATGAGCCTGCTAATGCGTTCGCGAAAGGTTCACCAACGACTGTCGAACTTACTTCTTCAGATCGATCGAGAAAAAGTTCTCGCCTGATTCGCCAACGGTCTCAGTGAGTCCGCTGTCCTTGACAGAGGCGTACTTTTCAGGAATCAGCGACTTGGGAATCACGTAGGGATTCTTCTGATCGATCGGTTCCCGCTTTTCGACAGCAATGCGGCACGGACCGGGTACGACCCCGTCCTTGTCCTTAACGGTGGTCAGATCAAAACCACCATCCTTGTCAGTCGTGGCCGAGGCTTTCGGACCAGTTTCCGGAATGAACAAGACGTAGGCACCCGCCAGCGGTTCGCCGTTGAGCGTGATCACCCCTGCGGCAGGAACCGGTTTGGCTTCGTCGGCACCCTGGCAGCCGGTAAGGATCACGAACCCCATGACCAGGCAGGCCGCACGTTGAACAAACACCGTGCGGCTAGTGGCGTAGACCGACTGAACGAAAACAGATAAGACTGCAGTTACCAATTTAGAAATCACCGATAACCTGCCCATCCCGTCGATCTCCCAGCTTTTGCAAGGTTGCATAGTCAATGTTTTGACTCAGGAACCGGACGGATCCATCACACAGAGTAACATGAGCACCGCCAACATGCCTCGATTTGAAGGCTTGAGCAGCACCCCATTCGGATTCGGTGTGGCACGTTCCGCCATAGCCAGTTTCGCCCGTGCAGGTCACCGTATTGATGCCGCCGGTGGTACCGACCCAGAGCGAATTCTGATGCATCCAACCATTTTGCTGGTGCGTCGAGCACTTCGGACGAGTTTCACCGACGAGGATGGTGTTGGTTGTGCCGTCGGTGATGTCGCGGATCTTGGCTGCCCAAGCGTAATGTGCGAAGACCCCCGATATCTGACTCGAATCATAAGAGTCGCCGTGAGTTGCGACACCATTCGAATTAACTGTATTCCAACCAGTTGTACAGAGTGCGAATTGTTGTGCACCGATGCAGTGGGCGTAGTTGGTTACAGCGCGGGGGCTCGGCGTAGTGTTGTAGCCGTTTGTTAACAGTCCGCCAACATCATCGCTGGGGCATAACAATGACGGCAACGAGATCTGGCACAGCAGAGCGCCGCTGGCTGTTGTCTGCGCATCTAATTGCGTCCCAAACGAGAAGTTGATCGAATTGTACAACGGAGCTTGATCGAAATACGGCAACAGCATGACCAGGAAATTGCCGCGATTAAAGGTCCATGTGCCAAAGAAGAATCCGCCCGGCGGGAATTGTCCAGACGAGTCGTGGTAGTTATGCAGAGCTATTCCGAGTTGCTTGAGATTGTTCTTGCACTGTGACCGGCGAGCGGCTTCGCGAGCCTGCTGGACGGCCGGCAACAACAAGGCAATCAGGACCGCGATAATCGCGATCACCACGAGCAGTTCAATGAGAGTAAAACCCCGGCGACGGGGCGACCGAGAGAACGTCATAAAGCACCTTTGCGAGCGTGAAAAGGAACTCAGGCTGATGAGGTAAACGATTACGTCAAAAGAAAATCCCGGGTGAGGAACGAAAAACTTGGCCCATGTTAAGTTCAGCAACCTGACAAGTCGGTCAGAAGACGATATTGCAAGAGGGTTTAATGACTTGTCAGACAAGTTGATATTACAGAGTGAATTGCTTGAAATCAATCTGATCTTACGCAGCTGGTAGCACTAAGTGCTTTCCCGCCAGTCGACGCCACAATTCAGCCGCATAACACTTGTGTCCCAAAACGGTTACGCTAAGAGTCAGTGCTTTCTAAGCCGATCCTCAGCAATGTTGAGCTCATTTTCAGTTGGCTGATTTGTGGTATTCAGTTCCTTCCTGTTTCTGTTTTACTTTTTGCCACTGACGTTGGTGCTGTACTATGCTGCGCCGCAAGGCTGGCGGCTGGGTGTGCTGACGGTCCTGAGCTATGTCTTTTACGGCTGGACGAACCCGCTCTACGTTCCGCTGATGTGGTTTTCGACCACTATTGACTACATCGCTGGCGCCATCATCGCTGCAGACGCGGGGGAGCCGAACGGTAGACCGTCAGGGACGCACACCTTCCGGCAGCGCGCGGCGCTCGTCCTTTCAGTGACTTCGAATCTGGCGTTGTTGGGCTTTTTCAAATACTTCAATTTTGGTGCGGATGCTTATCGCAACCTGATGCTGCAACTGGGGTGGTCGCAGCATGTCCCCGACGCACTCTGGCAGGTTATCCTGCCGCTGGGGATCAGTTTCTACACGTTTCAATCGCTGAGCTACACCATCGACATCTATCGGGGTGAGGCCCGACCCGCCCGCAGCTTTCTCGATTTTGCCTGTTATGTGTCGCTCTTTCCGCAGTTGGTCGCCGGTCCCATTATTCGCTTCCAGGACCTCGCCGATCAACTGGTCTACCGCACGCATACCAGTGAAAAATTTTCTCGCGGTGTCCTGTTATTCCAGTTGGGATTGGCGAAGAAGGTGATCTTGGCCAATCCCTGCGGTTCCGTGGCCGAAGCCGCGTTCAACGCGGGAACCCTGGAATGTTTTCAGGCCTGGTGGGGACTCCTGGGATATTCCTTCCAGATCTACTTCGATTTCAGCGGCTATTCCGACATGGCGATCGGGCTGGGCCTGATGTTTGGGTTCACTTTCCCGGAGAATTTCAACTCTCCCTATTGTTCGGCATCGATCACAGAATTCTGGCGGCGCTGGCATATCACGCTCTCCACCTGGCTGCGCGAATACCTCTACATCCCACTGGGAGGGAATCGGCACGGTCGTGTTCGCACTTATCTCAACTTGTTTCTCGTGATGTTGCTCGGCGGACTGTGGCATGGAGCCGCTTGGAATTTCGTGATCTGGGGCGGATATCACGGCCTGTTGCTGGCCGGCGAGCGCGCCTACCGCGAGTTTCGGGGCAGCCGTGCGACAGCGTTTCCTGGTAATCGCCCAGGGAGACGAATTGCCTTTGTGGTGTTAGCGTTTTTGCTGGTGGCGTTCGGTTGGGTGTTGTTCCGGGGACACGACATGGCGCATGCCGGGCGCTACTATGCGGCGCTGGTGGGGCTGGCTCCGCAGCAGCCGGCGACGGCCCTCTTGTGGAGTCTGTTGTTTCAGCCGTACCATGTCTTATGCCTGCTGGCGGGGGCCGTAGTCATCTGGGGTTTCCCAACGGCTTGGAATTTCACTGAGCGACAAACGGCGGGCAAAGCCGTCTGGGGATGTGCCCTGTTCCTGCTGAGCATCGTCCTGTTGGCGACGCAGCAGTACAATCCGTTTATCTACTTCTTGTTCTGACAATGCCTGTGCATTCGATATTGGATATCAGCTCCTAAGACCATGTTTGACTGGCATGCCATCCCGTTGCGGTTCCAATATCCTGAGCTATTTTTGCTCGGGATTCCGCTGGGATTTGTCTACTGGCGCTGGGGGCGAGTGCGGGGCGTTACCGGTTGGCTGAGAGCTGTCCAACTGCTGTTGTTGCTCCTCGTCCTGACCGCTCCGGAATGGGATCTTGGTGGGCGGGGGATCGATGTAGTCGCGGTCGTGGATCGCTCACGCTCGATGACTGCCGAGTCCGAAACACGGATCGTTGAACTCCTCGCGAATCTGTTGAAGGGACGCGGCGCTGGCGATCGCGTTGGTGTCGTCACCTTCGGGCA
Organism: Planctomycetaceae bacterium; assembly: GCA_028291605.1. GTDB lineage: Bacteria > Planctomycetota > Planctomycetia > Planctomycetales > Planctomycetaceae > JAKFVC01. The sequence goes on from JAQGHS010000603.1 coordinate 7,860, forward strand.
AGAGCCGGCCGTGGAGTTGATGCTGTCGCGGACCGATGTCCTCGCGGGGGGCGGCTATACCAAGCAGATCCTGCCCGACGGCAGCGACCTCGAAGCGGGCTTGCAGACGGCGTTGAATCTGGTCGACCCTTACCGGCCCTCGCGGATTCTGGTTCTGTCTGACGGTGAATCGAACGGTTCGCCCGTCACAACCGCGGCCCGGCGGGCTCAGGAAATGCAAGTGCCGATTGATTATCGCGGTTTCGAGCGGCTGCGGACTGGTGATGTCGCGGTGGAAGCCGTGCTGCTGCCGGAGATCGTTTCGCCCCGCGAGCCGTTTCAGTTCTCCGCCGTGATTTATGCGGACAAGGAAGCCGATGGCAAAGTGACGGTCTCACGCGAGGGCCGGACGATTGCCACCCAGACTCGGCACTTTTCGCATGGCTCCAACCAGATCCTGTTTCGTGACCTGCTGGAAAGTGGCGGCCTGCATTCTTACGAGGTTAAGCTGGAAGTTGCTGGCGATCCCCTGCCGGAAAACAACCGAGGGGCGGGAGTGATCCGCGTCGAGGCGGGCCAGCGGCTGCTGGTGCTCAATCAGGACGGTCAGGAAGACAACTGTGTGCGAGCCCTCAGATCGGCCAAGCTGCCAGTGGATGTGGCTCAAGCGTCAACTCATCCACTGACGCAGGATGCCTTGGAACGTTATCGCGCGGTCATCCTGGAGAATGTCCCTGCACGCGATCTGGGACGCCTCAAGATGGAACGTCTCGCACAGTTCGTGGAAGACCTGGGCGGGGGCCTGATGCTGACCGGTGGCGAACGGAGCTTCGGTACCGGCGGTTACTTCAAGAGCCCGCTTGATGCGGTACTGCCGGTGTCGATGGAGATGCGACAGGAGCATCGGAAAATGAGCTTGGCGATGTGTATCGTTCTGGACCGATCGGGCAGTATGACACTGCCGGTCAAAGGGAACAAAACCAAGATGGACCTGGCCGACTTGGGGACGGCCGAATGCGTGCGGATGCTGTCTGCCGGAGACAGTGTTGCCGTGATTGCGGTCGACAGTCAGCCCCATGTGATTCAAGCGTTGACCCCGGTGGACGACCCTGAAGCGATCGCCAGCAAGGTGTTAAAGATACAGAGTGAGGGTGGTGGCATCTTCGTTTACGAGGGGCTCGTGGCCGCTGGCGATCAATTGCTGAAGGCCGAGCAACTCACGAAGCACATCATCTTGTTTTCGGACGCTCAAGACAGTGAGGAGCCAGGCGACTATCGCAATCTGCTCGCGAAGTACGAGCAGGCTGGGATCACGACCAGCGTCATCGGATTGGGCAACGACACGGATGTGGATGCGGCCCTATTGAAAGACATTGCCAAGCTCGGCCACGGTAACATCATGTTCACAACCGACGCCGAGGAACTGCCGCGACTCTTCACCGAAGACACCATGAGTATTGCCCGTAGTAGTTTCGTCAAAAAGGACGCGAAATCTCAGCCCAACGGTATTTCAGGCCGGCTACTTACTGACGCCCGTTTGATGGGAGAACTCAAGCCAGGTGCGTTCCCGAACGTAGATGGCTACAACCTGAGCTACCTGAAACCGAAAGCCACGATGGGCGTGGTCTCACAGGACGAATTCGCCGCCCCTTGGTCGGCCTTCTGGTATCTGGGACTGGGCCGTGCCGCTGCGGTGACGGTGGAAGTCGACGGATCCTATACGGGCCAATTTGGTCGTTGGGATAACTACAGCGATTTTCTGATTACTCACGCGCGCTGGCTGCTTGGTGGCGATCAGCCCGATAGTGCGTTCCTCAAAGTGGAACATGCAGGTCAGGATGCTGTCGTGACGCTGGAACTGGATCCTGATCGTCCCGGCAAACAGGTGATTGAATCCCCGGTGCTGACGGTCGTGCCGCCTGGGGATGAACGTCAACAACTACTGGAACTCCCGTTCGAGTGGCAGGGGGCCAATACACTGCAGGCACGGTTCAAGTTGTCGCAGACGGGAACCTATCGGCCGCTGGTCAGGTTGGGAGCGAAAGGCTTCGTTCGTGGCCCCACTGTCACCCTGCCCTATTCGCCCGAATTCGCTCCGCGCGATGCGGCCAACAGTGGTATGAACGTGCTGAAGTCGTTAGCCGACAAGACTGGCGGCAAGGCGCGAGTCAATCCCCAGGAAGTCCTGGCCGATCCTCCGCGAGCGTCAACCCGTTGGCCGATTGCTTCTGTATTGTTCCTGTTAAGCATCTTGCTCCTGATGTTGGAGATTGCCGGGCGACGTTTATCGTTGTGGGAGAAGTTCATCGACGCGGTGTCTCCTGTGATTCCGCACGCGCGAGGAGTGCCGGTCAGTCGACCGCAACCAGTCCGTTCGACGACACCGAGCCGACCGACACCCGTGACACCTGCCGCGGTTCCCGCACCAGCACCGACGACCACCGCGGCTGCTTCGCAATCTCCCCCCCCACCTGCAGCGGATCCCTTTGAACAAGCCAAGGCGCGGGCGAAACGGCGTTCAAATTGAGTACGACATCTCGTATCGTGGGACGGGTCTCCAGGCCCGTCCGTCCGGTTTTTTCGGGAAAAAACCAAAGTGCCGTGCAAGTATCAACACGGTTAGGTCCACTGAAGATACTTCCTGGCTTTCACCTGACGAGGGACGGACGGGCCTGGAGACCCGTTCCGCGGTTTCATCCGTCCGCTTTGTATTTCGAGCGAATTAGGGCGGATTTTGGAATATCCATGACCTCACAAATGCAGGAGTCTCGTCGATATTGGTGGCTGGCTCTGGTCGTCTGTGGGATTGCGTTTGTGTTGCGACTGGCGATGTGGTGGCTGCAGGGGGATCGACTCAACCAAGACATTGACGCCTACCTGGAAATCGCCCGGCATCTGGTTGCGGGCGATGGTTTTTCCACGGGGCAACCGCTTCATTTGACTGCATATCGACCGCCCCTTTACCCGTTGCTGATTGCTGCCGTTTTCGCGTGCGGAGGAACGACCGCGACATTGGGACTGATTCAGGTTGTGCTGGGGACAATCGTTGTCGGTTTGACGTTGCGAATCGGACATCTGCTGAATTTGGGGCGGGCAAGTTTCCTCGCCGCGGGATTCGTCGCGATTGATCCACTGTTGCTGCAGTATACGTCGCTGCCGATGACTGAAACGCTGTGCGCGACCCTTGTGGCTGTGTGGTGTTGGGTGATGTTGGAGTTCCCTTCGTGGCAGACGCTGCCAGCGTCTGCATCACCGACGCTAGGAGCGTCGGCCACGGGCGCCCCCCTTTTCCACGGCGTCTGTTTTGGTTTGATCTGTCTGTGCCGGCCTGGATTTCTCGCCGCAGTGGGATTAGCGGGCGTGTGGATGCTGACAACCACGGCTGGGAATCGGAGGTCGAACCCGATTCGACCTCGCCTCGTTGCGGCACTCTTCAGCTTGTTAGGTATGGCAGTTGTCTTGGCACCGTGGATGGTCCGCAATACTTTCGTAATCGGCAAAGCAACACCGGCCACCACACATGGGGGTTACACGCTGTTGCTTGCTAACAATCCGGTTTTCTATCACGAGGTTGCGGCTCAACCGTGGGGGACCGTGTGGCAGGGAGAGAGTCTCAATCGGTGGCAGACCGAACTGGAATCGCAGATGGCCGCAGAAGGAATTCAACCAGCCGACGAAGTGTCGCGCGACCAGTGGATGTACCAGAAGGCCTGGACCCATATTCGCGCCGAGCCCGCTTTGTTCTCCCGAGCCTGCCTGTGGCGCGGTCTGCGGTTCTGGGATTTGGCCCCTTGGAGGATTCCGACGGGCTATTCGAAATATCTGTTTTGGGGGACCGCGATCTTCTACGGACTGCTGACCTGCGGCATGTTAGTCGGACTGGGGCGGCTGTCTGCGCTAGAATGGAGGACGTGGAGTGTATTGTTGCTCTTGCCGTTGACCTTGTGGTTGACACACCTCGTGTATTGGACGGATATGCGGATGCGGGCCCCGGTCATTCCGATCCTCGCGTTATTGGCGGCGCGGGCACTAAGATCTCCTGATCAGGAAACTCCGTTGAATCGGCAAGCCACACTATGAAACTCGACGACAAAGTCTGTTATTGCTTCCACGTGTCTAAGCGCAAGATCGTCAATTACATTCGGCTCTACAAGCCGCGCCGCGCCAGCCAGATCAGCGAGTGTGGTGGCGCCGGAACCGGTTGCGGTTGGTGCATTCCGTATTTGAAACAGTACTACGAGCAATTCCAGCGCGGCGAGGCCATCGACGAAGACGAACTGACCCCCGAGCAATACGCCGCCGGCCGTGCCGATCACATCAAATCAGGGCACGGGAAGCCGCCGCCAGGGGCGACGCCGGTATGAAAGTCGTTGATCGCTCCGCGATCGTAACGCGTTCGCAGTTTCGACGCTGAATCAGCTTCGAACGTACATTCCTATTTAAACTCGCTACTCCGAACGCGTTTCGATCGGGGAGCGATCAACGACTTTCATCACCACTTGAACTCGATGTCTGCGATTTCGTGCGCCACCATGTCGATATGTACGGCGTCTCCATGAATGGGCAGATCGGTTATGGTGCGGCCTTGGAAGTCTCGCTGGCGGGCAGATTTCGGAGTTCGATAGCATTGCAACGTGACGCGGACTGGTCGCCCTTCTGTTTCCAAGAGTCGCAGGGCTAAGCCGTGGCCGGTGGGGCTCGGTTGAGTTGCTAAGGAATCCCAGGCGTCCGTCAGTTCGATAGGGTTTTCCACCAATTCCAGTAGTTGGACGATCTGCACGTTGCGTCCGCTGATGTGGAAGAACCAGCCCGAATTGCCAGATCTTGGTGGCCCTTTTGTCGTGGGGATCACGGTGATCGGAGTCAATGCATCAAGGGCCGCCTGCATCGGATACGGTTGATCGACAGCGATGGTGAACCGGAATTTCTTGGTGGTCTCGCCCGACACCAGCATGATCGAATCGAGCATCCGTTCGCCCGTCTTGCGGTGAAATGGCAGGCCGTGTGTCAGGATTGTCGTCCGTTGATTCTCGTCGGCGATTTCCAGATAGAGTGGTGACTCGAGACGCTCGTCTTTCCAGTCGGTTTGCGCACCGCCGAGAACCGAACGTGTCAGTGCCGCGATCGAGGAATTCCAGGCGAAACGAGCGCCGATGTAGTTTGTCCACGGGTCACCGTCGGGCAACTTTACGGGATCGATCTCGATCTCCATTTCGAGCACCGGGCGACCGCGCCACACGCGGAACGTCTGCTTGAATCCGGCCAGCTTCTGGTTGTTGGTCTGGTCGATCAGGTCCCCAGTGGTCACGATTTCGCCGAGGGTCGGGCCGGTGCTGGTAACGGTAGAACTTGTCGCACGCATCTCGCTGTAGTAGGACTTCGTATCGGGTACATCCGGATCGGGGGAAACAATTTTCCGTTCGCGGGGAAACCGGTAGGACAACTGCTGACTGAGTCGATTCGGACTGCGGCCATAGTTCTTCAACTGACGCAATCCACCAGAGACTTCGCTCAGCAAAACCTCGAAAAAGTCGTTGCGCAGCAGGTTTGGTTCTGCCAGCGGTGCCGCGGTGGTGGGGGCCGGCGTGTCGGGTGATGCCTGAGGTATCCACACGAAACCAGACCCGGGGAATTCCACGGTGGCGGTCTTGTGTTGATCGTCCCATTGGACGAATTTCACTGCCCCGCCGATTGCAGGTGGTCGCGAGAGATGAGCGCCGAGGTCAACGACCGCCAATCGCGGAAATCCGAGCGTGTTGACGAGCAGCAGTCCGGGTTGTGTCCCGCCACCACTCGTGATTAGTTCTCCGAGCCGCTGCCCGGCCGTTTGTTCGAATGCGGCGAGTTGAGTTTCCGCTGCCGTGGCTTGTTCCGGGGTTCCCTCGGCCGCACCTTCTTCGAGGGCCCGCTCGACAGTGCGGAGTTCCTCGCCGCGTAAGGGTTGCTGGCGGAAGGCTGCCGTCATGCCGGCACACCAGGCGGCTGAATCGAATCGCTGGCGATTTCGGAACTGGGCGATATACCGACCGAGCGGATCGACCTCTTGCCGGGCGACCGACTGCACGAAGTAGGGTGAGAGATACTCATTGGGATCGTAGGATGAGAGTCGGCTGGCACTGTCGGTGTGTTCGAAGTAATCCTCCAGCGTGACGAACCGGCCGAGGACCGGTGAGTAATTCTG
>JAQGHS010000677.1 GCA_028291605.1 Planctomycetaceae bacterium
CTTACACCGGACGCTCGCCTGGCAGAGGCGGCGTACGCATCTGAACAATGGGATCGGGAGACGAACCACACCGTTTCACCAGCGTGATCTCATTGCCCTTGTCGTTGTACCGAACTTCGTCCATGAACGTGCGGACCAGGAAAACTCCGCGGCCGCTGATGCATTCGAGGTTGTTGGGATCGGTCGGATCGGGCAGTTTCGACGGATCGAAGCCGGGGCCTTCGTCGCGGATCGTGACTGACACTTCCTTCCGGGACAACTCGGCACGCACAAAGATGCTACGGTCTTTGTAGGGACTCAACTGCCGGCGCTCCGCCACAGCCGCTTCCCATGCCTCACCGCTCTCTTTACGCAGATCAGAACTGAGTTCCAAATTGCCGTGGTAAAGGGCATTGTCGAGCGCCTCAGTGATCGCGACACACGTGCGGATGATGGTGCTTTGATCGGAAAACTTCAGGAGTTGCAAGGTCTCCCGGACATAGCTGACTAAAGCCGTTACGGTCGAAGAGTTATTATCGAGGATGAATTCAGCGGTGGTGCGATCCCAGGCATCCATGAGATCATGGTGCCTGTGATCCGTGCGAATCGTCAAACCCGTAACACTGCGTAGAGTACGGAGCAAGCTGCCCTCCAACCTCCGACCAGGAATATAACCAACCGCTCCACGCAGCAGCGCTGCGGTGGTTACCTCATCACGATCATGTTTCGTTACGACAACAATCAGCGAGCATCGGCGGGTTTCACGAAGTGTCTCAATCAGCTCGAATCGTTCAAACTGCGGGGCTATTAGTATGGCCCAAGATTCTACCGGACTCAAGGCCAAGGTGTACACGGCGACGGAGTCATTTTCGACGGCGATTGTATCAAATACCGCATTCGTTAAAAGTTGATGAAGGCGAACAGACCGATCTGTGCCTCATTCGACCAGGAGAACTCGATTTATTCGCTGTTCTGCCCCGTCGCCTGAGTCCGGCGTCGCACGACACCAATCATCCCTAACATTCCACCATAGTCCAGCATTGTCCAGAAAAACTACTGGATTTTCCCGGCCGGAATCAACGCATATCAATACGTCGTGGCACAACCGCTATGACACCTCAACTCTCAGCCATTAAGTAACTTAACGGCCGCTTCGGGATTGGCCAGTGTCAATTGAGCCTCGGCCTCCAACAGACCGTATATTTTACGCGAATAGGCAAAGTTCTGTTCAAGCGCATCGGACTTCACGGCCGTTCCAGACCCGTCAACTCCTCCGACAATCACCAGTTTGCGAGGTGCAACCATAGCGGCAAGCTGGGGGATATCTCCGACTTCGCGCAGGATCCGCGGCACCATGATTCCCATCCACTGGTGCTCATAAGGTTGATCGCTGACATAACTCGCCAGAGTATCGACCAGCACCACATTGGCAATCTTGCGCGTATAGATCGCGGTGCCCAAGGCGATAACTCCCGCCGAGCCAATGCCGATCAGGGTCGGTTTGGCGAGCAGTTCCGGGTGGACCTCGGTGACCGCGTCGATGATCCGTCGTGCATCCCAGATCCATTGTCCGAGCAACGGCCGCCCCGTCCACAACGACCATTCGCAAGAGTTATGATCGGGAGCCCGCATGATCTTGTCGCCCGCGACGGCATATTTCCCCGATCCGCGAACATCGATCACCAGGCGGTCCCAGCCCTGTTCGGCCAGGCCCTTCACCACGGGATTCGCCTCGGCATGTGCGGCCCCTTCCAGATCTAAAATGATGGCCAATCGGCCCTCTTTACGGGTTCCCGCAAAGTGAGTCGCCGTCACTTCAATCCCGGGTTCGCTTTCTGCGGTGTAGACCGTTTGGTCGCTACCGGCGGGCTTACTGACCTGCAGCTTGGATTCGGTACGCTGCGGCCAGCCCCCCAGTACAGAACTCGTGAAGGCATGCTGCAAGCGTTCGGCGGTGGCGTCCCAATGTTCGCGATGAGCGAGCTTGTCGTTGTCCCAGCGAGCATTGAGCTTGCGACCTTCGGCCGCGGCGAACTTGGGCAGCGTCACGAAATCGTCGGGGCGAGTGTCCCCCGAGAAGCAGCGTAGATCCTCGGGATCTTCGGTTTGGAAGGCGGGTTCCGGGATGGGATTGCCCAGGCCTTCGCCCTTCAGATGCAACGTCATCCAGCCGTACATCGATTCGCGCATCGCCTTGCCGTAGTCATGGGGCGATTCAAAAATGTCGTGGCTGATGCTGCCCGCTTTGCCGTACATTCGAAAGATAGGTTGCGCCACGGCAATCGACTTCTGAGCCTCACCGACGGAGAACTGAAAGGCATCCTTGGTGGCGTTGATCACCATCAGGGCGCGCGGCGCGACGAGGGACAGTAACCCCGATTCCTCAGTATAAGTGAGCGCATTCGGCACGACCTCGCACATGCAACTCGCGGCGCCGATGTAGGATTGATAAGTCCCCACCGAGCAGACCGGCACGACCGCCCTAAACCGTTCGTCAAACGCTCCCGCATACATGGTCTGATTGCCGCCACCACTGGCCCCCGTAATCCCCAACCGGCTGCCATCCACCTCTGGCCGCGTCAACAAGTAATCGACCGCGCGCATGTTTTCGTAGACTTGCAGACCCGACAGCGGCAGCCCGACGGGCAGCAGCGTCGCAGCGACCATTTCACCGTGATATTCGCCCAGGTTCTTAGACAAGCCACGCTCGCCGGCTCCGAAGGCATCAACGGCCAGCACAAAGAAACCCAGCTTGGCGAGACCAATGCAGCGCGACTGCACCACCGGGTCCTGCTTGGCCCCCTTCCAGTGACCATGTACGTTCAGGACGGCCGCACGCTTGCCCTCACCATCGGGGATATAGGCATTGGCCGTCATCCAGATGCCCGGCCGGGTCTGAAGCAGGACTTTTTCCACCCGGTAGCCGTCGCGTTTGAGTTCGCCGACGATTTTCGGTGCGAGGTCGCAGGGTTCTGCCGGAAATCCCCCCCACGACTTCAACAGGTTTTGACGCAATTGCTGCTTCCGCGATTGCCATTCCTCCAAGGTCGCAGGCAAGGTGTCACTGGCACGCAATTGGGCAGCACGGCCCTTCATGAATTGCAGGAGTTGCTGGGCAGGCTCAACAGGCATCGGAAGCTCCGCGTGTTCATCGAGATCTGGCGACCCGGACGATGTTGAAAAACAAGACCTATCAATTTCCGTGCATATCTTAGCGAAAAGTGTATGAAATCACAGGCTGACACCCAAGGTACCGCGCAAAGCAGATCAACCTGGTGAGCCGGGTGCCGCAAGGCAAATGGCACGCGGTTTGGCTGTTCGACAAATCAGCCGCTGGGCGTTAGCCCCCGGTTCGGGCAACAATCGACTCGAATTTCCAAAAGAACCGGACGCTAACGCGTGCCGGCTGATTGGGTCTCTCCCAATTGCGAACATGGTCATCAAAGTGAGTGAATCACAGATTGCCGATCCTTGCGGACACCTTAGCCCACCGTTCTAATGGACTCGCGTTCTTGGTGATACAAACCCGGTCAGGCTCCACATGCTCGCGAAACTTGCCACCTACTCCCTGTTCGGCATCCAAGCCGCTCCGGTCGAAGTCGAGGTGGATATCTCACCGGGAGCCTTGCCGAAAACAACCCTGGTCGGGCTGGCCGAGGCAGCCGTTAAAGAAAGCATTCACCGCATCGAACGCGCGCTGGCCAACAGTGGCTATCAGCGTCCGCAGGATCATGTGGTAATCAACCTCAGTCCCGCAGATCTGCCCAAGGATGCAGCCTCGTTTGATTTACCGATCGCCCTGGGATTGCTCGCCGCCAGCAATCAGATCATCGGTGAGAAATTCGCAACACACTCGGCGGTCGGCGAACTGGCCTTGGACGGAACCCTGCGTCCGGCCAAGGGAGCCCTGTCGATGGCCATCGCGGCCCGCGATCAAGGCCGCAAGGGATTGGTCGTGCCGGCCGCCAATGGACAAGAAGCGGCGGTCGTCGAAGGGATCGAAGTCATCGCGGTCTCCTCGCTGGCCGAAGCCGTCGGCTTCTATTCGGGTCAGTTACCATTGGAACCCGTCAAATTTCAACGCGGCCAAGTGGTCGAACAGTTCGGTCGCTATGACATCGATTATTGTGATGTCAAAGGCCAAGAATTATCCAAGCGAGCAGTCACCGTGGCCGCGGCCGGCGCCCATCACCTATTGATGCTGGGCAGTCCGGGAACCGGGAAGACTCTATTGGCCCAGCGGATGGGCAGCATTCTGCCCGATCTGTCGCCGATAGAAAGTCTGGAGACCACGCAAATCTATAGTGCCGTGGGCCGTCTGATGCCGGGGCAACCCCTGATGATGCTGCGTCCGTTTCGATCACCGCATCACACCATTTCCGAGGCGGGTCTGGTGGGAGGGGGCAGCACACCATCGCCGGGAGAGATTTCACTAGCCCACAACGGCGTCCTGTTTCTGGACGAATTGCCCGAGTTCAATCGCCGCACCTTGGAAGTGTTACGCCAACCGCTCGAAGAGGGCACAATCACGATCTCCCGCGCGATGGGCAGCGTGAAGTTCCCCGCCAATCTGATGCTCGTCGCGGCACTGAACCCATGCCCGTGCGGCTTCCGCGGCGACCCGCGCCGCAAATGCACGTGCAATCCAATGCAAGTCGAACGTTACATGAGCAAGATCAGCGGTCCGCTACTCGACCGCATCGATATCCATCTGGAAGTCCCGCCAGTCCCGTTCCGAGAAATGTCCGACGAGCGTCAAGGAACCGGCAGCGCAGAAATGCGTGAGCAAGTCATTCGGGCTCGCGAAATCCAGCGTCTGCGATTCGGTCAAGATCGCACGCAACTCAACGGCCGCATGACCCCGCGACAGATCCGCAAATACTGCAAGCTGGATTCCGGAGCGGAATCATTGCTGAAGTCAGCGATGGAACAAATGGGCCTGTCCGCGCGGGCTCACGATAAGATCCTGCGAGTGAGCCGGACCATTGCCGATCTGGAAGGGACGGCGAACATCGCTGAGGGACATCTCAGTGAGGCGATCAATTATCGGGCTCTCGATCGGACCTACTAAAACATAGGTCTGGCTGCGCAGGGTGGCCGGGGTTGCTTGCAACTTGGGTCACCCAGCGCTTACACCAACTCAAAAGAATAAGTTGTTGAATTTGCCACGACACTTCCGGCGGCGGCCCAAATCCTTGACTTCGTCAAAAGGTGCGAGCTTAAAGTGGAAGACGTATTTAGGCACTGACTTGGATCCGCAGTACGTGGATAACTTGATGGAAGCTCGGCAAATCATAAAAGCCAAATGCAAGCCATGCTACGCGGATGGGCTCCATCGCAAGAAAGGAATTCTCTTACCTTGAGTGATGACAACATTGACAAGCTGGTCAGTTTGATCCAGGAGTCCAAGAAGGAACCCCAGATTGATCTGCTGCTCCAACCGGGCCTGGATTTGAATCAAACGAATCGCAACCATGTGGCGCCGCTACAAGCCGCCGTCCTGAAGAGCTTCGAACGGACTGTGAAATCGCTGCTGAACGCGGGGGCCGATGTCAATTTTTCCTACGAAGGACACGACACGCCACTTTTCAATGTGTCCAATGTGAAAATCGGGCAGGAACTGCTGGACCGAGGTGCCCGACTTGATTTTCACTGCAAACCGGGGCAGGACACACCGCTCCATTCGGCGGTCGACTCAAATTCATTGCCCGTTGTCAAATTGTTCGTCGAGCGCGGAGCCGACATCGAGGCACGCGATAGCGAAGGTCGAACTCCCCTCTTATGGGCTGCCGCGCAGTGCTTCGACAAGATTGTTGAATACCTGCTGGAGCAAGGAGCAAATCCCAACATTGTGCGAAACACTAATAATATTTCTCCGCTATTTGAAGCCGTATCGACGAACAAGAAGCAGAAACAATTAAAGACTGTGGAACTTCTATTGAAAGCCAATGCGAATGTGCATCATCTGAGTGAGGATCAGAATAATGCTTTGAAATGGCTAGTGCGGTTTGGAGGATCAGTCGAACTCGCACAGCTCTTACTGCAGTCCGGAGCGGATCTTCATTTTGCTACGGAACGATTCCATGAAACTCCATTGAGCTCGGCTGTTTACGAAGGACGTGCTGATCTAGCAGAATTGTTTCTAACAGCCGGAGCGTCTCCAGATGTGCGAATCTCGGACACGCATAATGATCCCGGTCGCCGCGGAAAGACGGCACGTGAGATCGCGATGGCATCAAAAAAGCCTGCGATTCGTAAGTTATTCGGCTAACTGGGGTAAAAACAAAGGGTGTCAGGAACGAATGGCGTATTCGGTTCCTGACACCTTTGTTTCTGTTCGATCAATTACTGGGCTCTCGATCGGACCTATTAGAACACGCTGCTGGCGCACCCTGACACCATGGATTCGAGAAGGTCGCTGTGGACGCGGCTTATCAATTGGCGTGTGAAAGCTCGTCATGGTAACATGCATCCGCCCACTTTGGACAATTGTCGTGGCCTCATTCCCATTGCCAGTCAAGACGTTCCGGAGAGACCTTCAGATGCAATCCCTGCGCGGTCTGATTTTCGTACTAATCCTGTGCATCGGGAGCCAGCACACCGTGCTAGCGGACGATGCGGCGTTGATTGAGGGCGTATTCCGTACTCACGCCGAAGCCGTCGCCAGAGCCGAGACCCTTCATAAAAGAGCGATCGATAAGGCTCGCGACGATGCCGTCTCGCAACTGCTGAAAATGACCGTCAAGGCCTACAAGGCCAACAGCCGTGTCGCCGAGACTGCGGCTTGGAAGGCGATTCTCCGCATCGATCGGACTCACAAAAAAGCGATCCAGTATTTCACCGATCTGGGGAATCTCGACAAGGTTCTGGAGGAGCTGCCAGACCCTGAGCATCCGATGGAGACTGCGGGTGCGAAGCCCACAGCAAATCCAAAGCCCGCAGAAGTCGAAGACTTAACAGGCCCTTCCTTGCAGAAGTGGATGATGGAAGTCGCAGCCCTGCCCGCCGACCTGCAAACGGCCGCGGTCATGCAGAAGCTCATGCTCGTCAATCCCCAGTTTGATGGCAAATTTACTCACGAAATCACCGCAGGGTCCGTCACAACATTGGCCCTGTCGAGTGACAAGCTGATCAATCTCGCACCGCTTCGCGCGTTATCGAGGCTGACCGTATTGGTGTGTCCCGCGACGGCTCCCACAGCGAGTCAGTTAGAGGATTTGTCCCCCCTGAAGGACCTTCCATTAACGCGGTTGAACATTCGGAACACGCAAGTCCAAGATCTCAAACCTCTGTCGGGAATGAGATTGAATTCCTTGGATTGCGCCTTCATGCCGGTCTCGGACCTTTCTCCATTAAAGGGCGCGCCCTTGGTGTCCCTGGAATGCCAGTCAACCCAGGTGGAGACCCTGACGGCATTAAAAGGAATGAAACTCGATTCCTTAAATTGCAGCTACAACAAGATCGTTGACTTGTCGCCTTTGAGGGGAATGTCTTTATTAAGCCTGTACATGATTGAAACCGAAGTGGAAGATCTGTCGCCATTGAAAGGAATGCGACTGATCGTACTATCGATGACGCGTTGTCCGGTTTCGGATCTGAATCCGGTCGCAGGAATGCCGATCACGTCCATTGCAGTCGACGGAACACGAGTCACCGATCTCGCACCGCTGCGAGGCATCGCCATCGAACACCTGTCTTGCCAGGATACGAAGATTGCTCAACTCACCCCTCTGAAGGGAATGCCTCTGAAGCGACTCCACTGCGATCTGAAGCAGGATTCAGACATCCCCATCTTGCGCGGCATCAAGAGCCTCGAAACGATCAACGACATCCCCGTCGCGCAATTCTGGACTGAGCGGGGAAAAACAAAGGTGCCAGGAACCAAATAGCGTATTTGGTCTGACATCTTTGTTTCTGTTCTGATCTGTGGTGGGACACAACCGGCTACTACAACAGAGAAGCAGGCTGTGCATAATTCTATTTTGTCACTCAAGCGGTCGAGGGCTCTTCCTATTCGAGCCTATGTAAAATGTATTGTTTTACGTCTGGAACGATTAGGATTTTACGTAACAAGTACGATCGAGCAAAAGCGAAGTTTATTTACAGAGGATGACCTTCGTCGCGCCCGCAAAGATTTCGCATGTGGTGCCGGCGTACCGCTGTCGGAGTTAATACTGTCCGAATCTACGAAGCGGCGACTTTTGGCCGAAATTCGTTTCACAGAGATTACCCTGCTTCATGCTCAGCCCGACACAACAGCTGAGGTTATTTTTGCTTGTCGAAATTCCTTTCCTGCTCTCGGAATTGAATTGTGGTTAAAGAATCGCCCGCGGCTTCCTGGTGGCTTTGTGAAAATTAGGTCTCCAGACAATGAAATCATCGATAACGTGAAGAGGGAACTCTTGAAAGAGAAAATGAGATCAGATCTCGTTTAAAGGAATTCGCTAATAAAAGAAAACAAAGGTGCCAGGAACCAAATACACTATTTGGTTCCTGGCACCTTTGTTTCCGTCTGTCAGTGACTCCCCCAACAGGAATTTTCGCATCGTAGGTGCGTGTGAACGTGCTTATTGAAACCCTCTGCATCGGACGCGAAATTACCACCATAGTCTCGTCAGGGAAGCCGCTGCCTCTAAGTCGCTTCGCTCCCTCAGGTTCAAAAACCGGGCCACCCTGCGTATGGAACGGAAGAGATTTGGAGATTTCAGTTTTTTCGTCGAACCTTATCAGACTGGGAGACGACTACGTTACAAAGAAATGAATGAAATTAGCGGGGAGGCCTGAGAAACTTCCAGTGGATGTATGGCCTCGAACTTCCGGAAGGGACAGACGTGGAACTTGTCGACCGGCTGCACGAGGGGTTTCTCGTCCGACAGTTCCAGCGCGGCAACCCCGAAGCCTTCGTCGCACTTGTCCGACGCTACGAAAGACGACTTTTGTACTTTCTGAGGCGATTTGAGCGTGACTCGGAACGGGCGCTCGACATACTCCAGGAAGTTTGGATGACGGCCTGGAGTACACGGATGTCACTCCAGTCTGACGCCGCTTTTCGAGCATGGATCTACCGCATTGCCCATGGAAAGATCGTCGGAGCGATTCGCGCCGAAATGCGGCAGCGCCGAACGGAACGGGAACGACAGTACCTGACGGCCACCGCTGCAAACTGCACCGGCGCAACTTTTGAGTCAGCCGAACTGGTTCACTTCGCATTGTCGCAAGTCTCGCCCGAACACCGCTCAGTACTGACGTTACGCTTCCTTGAGGGAATGGCGATTGCGGAAATCGCTGAGGTTACGAATCTCCCGGTCGGTACGGTGAAGTCACGATTGCACTACGCAAGCCAAGAAATTTTGTCTGTAATTGAGGAGCAAGAAAATGCCCGCAAATAACACCATTCGAGACTTGATTGACGGTCTGGTCGCTTGCGATGAGCAGCCAAGTGAGGAGTGCTTGATGGAATTGCGTAAAACGCTCGAGCTCAAGGTGACACAAATGAAACGGAATGGTCGTGGTTCTCAATCCGTATTCTTCGCGGGCATTGTCACAATGGCCCTGGGTTATGCGATAGTTGCAATCGCGGCCGCTGGCCGTCAGAGTGTCGCTTGGCTCTTGATGACGGGTTTCAGCGCCTTGATCGCCGGTGCAATTGTTGTCGTCATCGGGGCTATCGGTCTCTTCCTTTTCCGCGGCTTCGGCTACGTATGGGCCAGACACGATTTGCAAGATGCAGCAATGCTGGAACTATCTCTGCAGGTCCAACGACTCTCGCAACGGATTGACGCTTCGGAAAAAGCTAACACACCGTTGTCCTGAAGCAGCCCTTGCAGGCACATTTGCAGGTTGACACTGGTTCCTGTCCCCTTTATCCATCTCCCCGCGAACGTCGAGTCATTTTCCGAAACATTTGCTCTCCGGCGGGGTTCAATCTCTCGAACCCTGATCCTGACGCCTCGCAATTGTCTTAACCGAGTGTGTGTCGTAATGAAAAAACGCAATGGGATGGTATTGATTCTGTCGTGTCTGATGATCGTCACCTCTACATCGGCCTTCGCCGATGGGAACAAGCCGGGCGGCAAAGGCCAGGCTGGTGCTCAATTCCAGACGGGCCAACGCCCGGGCCTCAGTGCCGAGCAAAAACAGCAAATGATCGCCAGATTCGACCAGGATGGTGACGGGAAGCTCAATCAATCGGAACTTCAGGCAGCTCGCAGTGCCTTCGGCGGTAGTCGGCCGGATAAGGGGACTATGGGGGGGCCAAATCCCGAAATGATGCAGAAACTCCTCGCCAAGTATGACACGGACGGCGACGGACAGTTAAGCGAATCCGAAAAACAAGCTGCCCGCGCGGCGAAAGGATCGTTTGGTGGAGCAGGCAAAGGATCGTTTAAAGGCGCAGCTGGCAAACTTGGCCAGAAAAAACCCATTACGAAATCACCAAACGGAGCTGCAAATTAAGGTTTTCCTGTCGTGGCGGGAAGAAATCAAAGGGGACAAAAAAACAAAGGTGCCAGGAACCAAATACTCCATTTGGTTCCTGGCACCTTTGTTTCGCTCCGCTATTTTATAGCCCGGCGTCCTCTATTTTACGGTTGTCATCGATTGGCCCTGGACTTCAAAACCTGCCTGCTCCAGGGCCTGCCGTGCTTCTCCACCTGCGATCGAGCCCCCCAGGCAGGGCATGATGATCTTCTTGTCCTGCAAGTTGACTTCGACATTGTCCGCGTCAATCCAGCCCAGCGGACGGAGGGCCACGCGAGCGGCTGTCGTGGCGTCCACGGTGCCGCGGTAGCTCACGAGGTTTGTTGAGAGGATCATTTGCCCTGGTCTTCTTGTGCCGCGGGCATCTGCCGCAAGTTCTGGCAGAACCGACGGGACCGGGTCAGCGGGCATTGGTACAGCTGCGGGAAGTGTCGATTGTGCCATCGGTACGTCGATCGGGCGATTGACCCACCAGTCATCGGCGTCTTCGCGGTATTTTCCCCATCCGCCCTGGGGACGGACGAACCCCGTTGCCAGAATAAAGCTGAACGTGCAACAACAGGCCACGAAAAAGTAGCGCCTCGTTTGAGCAGCGTTCGAGCTGAAAAGCATATAGAGCAAGAGCGTGAAGAGATTCATGAGCGGGATGGACCCGAGTTCATTCGAGTCGTCTCGGCACACGTCCACGACGGCTCCCACAAAGCACGCCGCGATAAAGAGGAAGCCCCCCAGCAGGATTCCCGAGTGGACGATAAACCCCACACGGCCGAACCAACCACTGGCCCCCATCAACATCAGGACAATCCCGCTGACGGATCCGATGGCGATCTGGCCTAGAGTCGTGCCAAAGAGGGTATGAAGCGTCTCTCGCAACACCTCGTTGCCGGTCACGCCCCGCATCACACTCGCGAAATCGGAGCGTTTCCGTTTCTTGCGGCGTTTCTTCCTGAGCGTCTGCGGTGGGAGCTCGAAACTTTCTTCCTCAACGTCTTCGGGCAGTACTTCGACGTCCTCAACGTCGTCGATCACAATGATGGCGTTGCAGTCTCGACAGCGTGCCTTCTTGCCCCGCAGGTACTCTTTGAAGTTGTAGACTTTGGAACAATCAGGACATGTGAATATGATGCCCATCAATGGCCACGCTGGGGTTGGGATCGGATGGCGGAGACGACTAAAAGAGCGTCTGACGGTGACCCAAGATTATGCCGGTTGTTCATTATTGAGTCAAATGAATAGGTCTTCGCTGGAATGATCAACCGCTGCGATCGCGTATCGTGGGATAGGCTTTGACGTTTGAAAAACTTCGACATCTATCGATTTGAACGCCCGACCCCTCTTCGTAAACGTGACTCAACACAATTCGACAACGACTAACCCAGACGCTTGCGAAGCAGGTCCAGCATCAAGTCATCCAGCCCCAGCGTCGGCGCGACGCGATACGACACTCCTGAGTGCCCCGAGGCCGCCGCCGCAGTCAGTGCAGGGATATCTGTCGTCCAATGCTTGCCGGGCCCCAGAAAGTACGGCAGGACGACCACCTCCGTTGCCCCTCGGCTGACACAACGGTCAAACGCCGTGGCGATCGACGGCTCCGCGAGCTCCATGTGGGCCGGCTCGACAATGTCAAAGTCGGTGGCGAATCTCTGCTGAAACGCCTTGGCGACCGCTTCAATCAGCAGGTTGCTCTCCGCCAGCCGCGAGCCATGATCCACCAGAATGATTCCTTGACGGTTCATGATTTCGATTTTTCGTTTGCCAAAGATTGCTCATCAGCCACAAACTTGTCCGCGATGATGGTATCCAGAAAAAGCTGCGAGGCGTGGTACATCAGCATCGGAAAAACTGCAAAACTCAGGCCCGCCTGGCGCGACAGCGTTTCTGAAATCAACAAGCCCACCGGCAGTGTCTTCTGGCTTCCGGCGAACGCCACCGCAATCCGATCGGCACGCGATACCCCCAGCAGCCGGCACAGTAACAATCCTGCATAGAGTGTAGTCAGGTGTACCACGATGACGCTGCCCCAAACCAGCAGTACGCTCCCGAGACTGATCGCCAATTTTGTCTCCGAGATTCGAAATCCACCCTTCGCCGCCGCGGTCCACACCATGACGAGAATGAGAATTTGAGCCCCAACGCTAATCCCGACTTTGTGTCGCTCCGCCCAGGCACTGAGCCGCGCCGGCTGCCGTGCGATCTGGCCGAGAAAGATTGGCAGCAGCACACCAACGACCAGCTCGATCGTCGTCTGCCTCAAGTCCAGCAGCGCCACTTCGGCGACTAGCGAAGATGCGTCAGACGTACGAGAGAACGGAAACCACGCCGTGGCCAGGGCGAGCCAGAATGGAATCGTAATAATGCTGGCGGAATTGGTGACCAAAGTTACCAGTAACGAGATCGCGTCGTTGCCATGTGCCTTGCGAGTCCACACCGACGCGGCGGCCATCGTACACGGCACGCACGAGGCCACCAGCAGGCCGTATCGAAAGTCAATCAATCCCTGCGGTGCCATTAAGGCGGCTCCCAGCAAGGGTGCCAACCCGATATTTAAAACGGCGCCCAAAAAGACGGGCAAGGGAGTCCGCAGTGCCGCCTGCAACCGGCTAGTTTCGAGACTGAAGGACATCAAAAACAGAATGGCCGCGGTCATCACCAGCGGGTTCAGCGCGTCGGCGATTGGCTTGACCATCGTCGGCAGCGTTACGCCCAATGCGATTCCCAGGACAATCAGACTGGTCAATGACAGTAGAAACCAACGCTTGACGAAGAATTGCAGCATGATCGACCGTAGCGAGCCGTAGGATAGGCATCCTGCCTGTCATTCTTGAGTACAATTGACAGGCAGGATGCCTATCCTACGGAAATGTTATTTGGCGGCCGCAGGCGTCGCTGGGGCGGCCTTCGACCAGCGCTGTTTCAGGAAAGCCAGCCCCTGAGCTTGCGGGTGATCGGCCGCCACTTTATCCAGCTCCGCGACTGCGGCCGCAGGATTCCCTGCATCGGCTGCCAGTTGGGCGAGTTGTATATGACAGGCATCAACCCAGCGCCCCTTGGGATAATCCTTCAGATATTGCAGCAACTTGTCGGTCGCGATACGCCGGTCAACCTTTCCTCCCTGATCCAGTTTGCAGACGCCCGTCCAATACAGAGTATCCTCAGCCGCCATCATTACGGCATACTTGAGTCGCTCGGTAATCTCTCGAACATTGCCCCGCACAACCAGATTGACCAGTTCGACGCGCACGTGTGTGTAGCCTTTCACCGCATCATCCAACTTGCCTTGGGCGTGATCGAGCCGCGCGAACAGGAACAGATTCGTGGCACGGCGGTTCTCGGCGACTTTTTCACCGTTTTTTAGCTGCTCGACCACGATGGGCATTCTCCAGCCATCGGTGATCCTGGTGAGCGTCTGCTGATGCTGGGCTGAAAGTGACTCGGCACCTGACTGCTGAGTTTCCGGATAGGTCCAGATCGCAATTTGAGAGGCCGCCCACGGTTGTCCTGGCCAATTGGAAACACGTGTCACGAGTCCCTGTTGGCCCTCCTGATCGACTAGCGGCTCGGAGATCACCATGGCTCGATTCCCCGTGAACGCTTTCTGCAGGCGACTGAACCGATAGCACCACAAGCCCGTATCGCCCACCAGAAAGACGCCCGGGGACTTCAGCAGTTCGGGTGTGATGTGATAGGGTTTGTCCTCTGCCAGTGTGTATTGCTTCAGGACCTCGGGATTCGTGCGTGCCTGTTCCAGCGTCGCGATGACCGGAGCCGTTCCTGCCGCGGACGGAACGGTCAGCGGCAGGCCCAGGTGAGGGTCAA
Organism: Planctomycetaceae bacterium; assembly: GCA_028291605.1. Classification (GTDB taxonomy): domain Bacteria; phylum Planctomycetota; class Planctomycetia; order Planctomycetales; family Planctomycetaceae; genus JAKFVC01. Next base: position 14,275 of record JAQGHS010000677.1, read on the forward strand.
ACAGGTAGACTTGCTTGTCGAGCAACACACCGACCAGGAATGGTTGATTCGTGTCCCAATCCTCGGCATCCTTGGGCATTGGTGCCGAGAGTATTACGGCATTGATTCTTAGTTGACGCAACAGCTCAGCAAACAACCACCCACGATCCGCCGGCGTGGTCTTGCCGAGCAGGTAAAGCTGATACGGATTGAGTGGGATGTCGTCGGGATGGCTGGCAATCAAGTCGGTGTTTCGCACTAGGTAAGTAAAAATATTGGCGACCCGTTCCAAATCCGACTTGCCTTGCCCTACGGCGTGTTTGACAACCGCATTCAACAGCAGGGCATTGCGGAGCCGTTCGATGTCGGAACGCTGAAAGGCCGAGCGACGAACCTGTTTCAATTGGCGTTCGGAGAGGCGCGATCGCAAGGCTTCCAGAGTGGCCTCGTCGAGCGCTACTTCCTCTTCCAGTACTTGATTTCCCTGACTAAACCGCTGCCATTGATTCAATAACCCGACGACGTCCTCTTCTTTTGAGGCGAAGCCCAGCGATTCCAGCCGCAGCATGGAGAGGATGCTGTTCAGCAGGTCTTCAGACTGCGACACGGCCTGCGATTTGACAGCCGCCGCGGCCTTGTCAGTGGCTGCCGTACCTGTCGCGGGTGCCTTGTCTGGTTGGCCGCCACCACTGCAGCCACAGAAACTCAGACAGATCAGCAGACCGCCGCAGACCAGGCTGCACACTGCGGAAAGTTTTCGAGAACGGATCATGTTGGAATTAATCAATGCAATCTGGAGTACGGGTTCCGTCGAAGTTCCTGATTTAGTGAACGATTCGCTAATTATTCGGCTACGGCCTGGCGGATCCGCAGCAGTTGTCGAATGAACTGCGGCACGTCATCCAGCCGCAGCATATTCGGCCCGTCGCTCAGCGCCTGGTCGGGATTGGGATGAGTTTCCAGGAAGACTCCGTCACATCCCGCGGCCACTGCGGCCCGGGCGAGTGTCGGGATCATCGCACGCTGGCCACCAGTCTTGCTGCCTCCGGGCAGTTGAACACTGTGAGTACAATCGTAGATCACCGGACAGCCAAACGCCTGCATGATTGGGACACAGCGAAAGTCATTCACCAGGCGGCCGTAGCCGAATGTCGTGCCACGCTCGGTAAGCAGAATCTGGTCGCTGCCCGACTCGAGACATTTGGAAACGGCATGTTGCATGTCTTCCGGTGCCACAAACTGAGGCTTTTTGACGTTCACCGCTCCGCCGTGTTTCGCGACCGCCTCGGCAATTGCCTGGACCAGGTCAGTCTGCCGTGCGAGGAACGCAGGGATCTGCAGCATGTCGCAAACCTGAGCGGCCGGTTCGGCCTGCTGAGGTTCGTGAATATCAGTGGTGACAGGCAATCCAGTGCGTTCTTTCACCTTGGCGAGTATCTCGAGCCCCGCTTTCAGTCCCGGTCCGCGAAAGCTGTGGACGCTCGTTCGATTCGCTTTGTCGAAGCTCGATTTGAAGATCAGCGGGACGCCGAGTTCCTGTGCGATATCTGCCAGACGCCGGCTGACATCCATGATCAGTTGCTCGGACTCGATGACGCATGGCCCCGCGATGAACAGCAGAGGCAAGCCCCGGCCGCAGCGATGAGGGCCAATCTGCACAGGGTTCGCGGGTTTCAACATGAGAACGCGGGCTTTCAATATTTTGTAGGACGGACACTCCTGTCCGTCACGTGACGTCACTCGAACTGCCGGACAGGATTGTCCGGCCTACCATTTTACGGAGTCTATTTCGCCCCAGTCCCGGACGGACGAGGAACGATAATCTCCACGGCTCCCGGCAGGATTTGGAACTCGGCCGGAGTCCAGCCCGCCGGGTCACCATCAACCTGAATCGGAATGGGCACATCGGACTCCCAGCGCACTCGTGTCGCAGTCACCGATTTCACGTCTGGCAGTCGTTCCAGTCGGCCGCACACCAGATTAAAGAAGTACCTCCACATTTGGAATGCGGTTCCCCGCTCCAGCAACCGCAAGTCAAACAGTCCGTCGTCACCCGTGGCCCCTTGGGCCATGTTCAATCCCAAGGCATAGGCGGGAAAATTCACCAGCACTGCCAGCCGACAACTCGTCGACACCGGCAGGTCGTTCACAAATACCCTGATTTCGGGATATGCATATCTACGCAAAGACTGCGCGATCGGTTGGAGATAACTCCAGCGGTTAATATGTCCTGTCCGCCGCGCATGGGCCCGGTGCATGACGTCGGCGTCGAAGCCCGCACTCGCCATGACGGCAAACCGGTGGTCTCCGATCAGGCCGAGGTCAAATCGCGTAACATTTGCAGCCGCAATGATTTCCGCAACTTGATGGCCGTGCTTGGGAATCCTTAGAAAGCGTGCAACAAGGTTTTCAGTCCCGAGCGGAAACAGCGCCAGACGCACCCCGGGATAGCGATTGATGAGGTCGCGAAACGTTCCGTCACCACCGGCTGAAACGATGCAATGCAGAGATTTTCGCCGTATGGGATCCGCCAAAGCGGCGGCCAGACGTTCGCGCCGGGTGAAAATTCGTGGCCGGAGCCCCAATCGTCGCAAATTAACGACTAAGTCCAGCAATTCGCGACGTGCCCCACCGCTACCGGACTTGGGATTCCGCTGAATGGCAACCCACGGTTCCCCAGCGGACATCGCGCTGATCCTTCCCGTAACATATAGCTGTGTCTAGAGGTTAGGGTATTATCACCCATCCAGAGTTTGACGCAACTCGGCACTTTCTGCAACTAAAACTGCCCTCCGCCCAAATACTGATCCTGATTCCGCGGAATTTTGTCCCCCAAACGATTTCGGCGTGCAATAACTTGTGAGGCTCTAAAATCAAAGAGTCTGCTGCTAATCCGCCGAGGCCCGAGATGACGCCCAAGGATGTGTTCGAGATTCTGGTTCGCGAGCAAGCAGGGATGCTGACCGCATTTCTGCGTTCGCTGATTCGCGATCCGGGATTGGTTGACGATCTGTTCCAGGAAACCCTGGTCATCGCTTGGCGCAAGCTGGATCAATATGACAAATCCCGCCCCTTCGGCCCGTGGCTGCGGGGGATCGCAGGGCGTTTGGTGCTGGCCGCTCGCCGCCAACTGGCCAAAGACTGCTTGTTTTGCGACGCCGAAGTTCTCGAACACATTGAGGCGCAGACGTCGCTGCTGGCCGATCAACCGGGCGATACCTTCGAACAGAAAATTGAGTGCCTGCGGCTGTGCCTGGCCGACTTGCCCGACCACTATCGCGTCGCCCAGCAGGGACGCTATGCCGAGCAGGAGATTCCCTGCGAAACTTTAGCTGAACGCCTCGCAGTGCCGCTGGAAACGCTGAAGAAGCGATTGCAGCGAGGCCGAGTCAAACTCCTGGAATGCCTGCAGGGAAAACTGCGGCTGGCGGGGGTGCAACGATGACTCTCCAGAATCCTGATCGCAATTTGCCGGAGTTTTCTGGCGATGAGCTGGAACGCATCAATGCCTGGATTTCGCAACGGTTGGATGCGTCTCCATCGGAATGGCGAGATGCCGACCTGGCGGAAATCGAATCGGCCAGTCCGGTGGTCAAGCAGCGATTGGCCGGCCTGCAGTGGGTGCATGGGTTACTTCTAGAGTCGCAACGCGGTCAGTGCGAATCTCAGGCGGCACGAATCCAGCGGGCCATGCAGGCGCTGCCGGAACACCCGGGGGAGTCACCTGAGGAACGGCTCCCGATTCCTCAGATCGCCGTCGTCGCCAAGTCGTCCAGCTCGGTGAGAAGCAGCAGTTTGTCATCAAAGTGGACGCGCTGGGTGATCGCGGTGGCGGTCTTGCTGTGTGTCGGAGTGCTGTGGCAGGTCGGAGGCGGAGTCACTCCCGCTCAAGCCGCAGTCGAGCAGGCGCTACAAGTGGCGGCCGAACATCGAGACCGGCAATTTCGAGTCATCGCCGAACTCCAACCTGCCGAGGGTGCTCTTCAGCAAATCGAATCGCAGCTATTTGTACGTGGCCCCAACGAATTCGTGTTGAATCATCCCGGTCTACTGCCCGGCGCAAGGCTTTGGATTGGTACCGACGGCCAAATCATCTGGGCTGTACCGCAAATCGGGCCGGTATTGGTGAGCCGAGAAAATGGTCCGCTGAAAGACTGGCTGAATCAATTTCAAGTTTCGACTCCTTACTTACAGCTCACGACGGTGCTGACTAACTTGCGAGATCGCTACACCGTACAAGAGCTTCCGGCAGAGAACCTGGCTAGTACGACTCAGGAAGCGACTGGACAGCGCTTCCGGCGCATCCACGGCACCAGTCGAGTCGGTTCGATGCAGACGGGATCCAGCATTGCAAAGTTGTTGCCCGGCGATATCGACTTGTGGGTACATCCCATCACGGGCGAAGTGCGTCGGCTGGTTCTCAATTGGCCGGCACTGCCGAGTGGAGTGCCTCGAACTGTGCAACGGGTGACCTTTGACTTAGTGAATATTGATCCACAGCCGGTGGACTGGTATCAGCACCAGCCGCATCATCGCCCAGAGCGGCGGATTGTACGTCCTGGTGGTCAGAAATAGTGTCGCTGTTTATCAACATCACAGAGCTTCTTCCAGAATTTGAATAGAGACTGATTATGTCACATCAACTTGGTTGGTTTTGGCACAAGCCGAGTCTGGCTGCATCAATGGGCTTATGTCTGCTGGCTCTCATCGTCAGTTCGGATCGTGCCCCAGCAGCACCACCCTCAGATTCAGCCGACAGCCACGCAGCACAGGCTTTCCCTGTCGCCAAGTTGCCCACAGCCAGCGGCGAGCAAGTCGACCTGGCTAGTCTTCGGGGCAAGCAGGCGACCATGTTTGTGAGCCTGTCAATTGACTGCCCGCTGTCGAACGGTTACGTGCCGGCTCTGAATCAGTTACACGCCGAGTTCTCCGCCAAGGGAATTTCTTTTGTGGCCCTGAATGCCAATGATGGTCAATCGCTGAAGTTGATGACTCAACATCAGAAGGAATTCCAGATTAAATTTCCCCTGTTGAAAGATGCCGGCGCACTAGTCGCGAAGGGATTGGGGCTGACGCATTGTCCTGAAGTCTGCGTGGTCGATCAGGCAGGACTCATCTGTTACCGCGGTCGAATTGACGACAGGTACACTCGCCGCGGGAGTGCCTCGGGACCCATTCGCCACAGCGATTTGCAACAGGCGTTGCGTCAACTCTTAGCAGGTGAGAAAATCACGGTCGCCAGTACCGAGCCGATCGGCTGTCCGATTTATGTCGCGGTGGAACGACGTCCCAACTCCGCGACCGCGTCGTCAACAACTGCGAACTCCGGGATTCCCGTCGCAACTTACTCCAAGGATATTGCCCCGATCGTGCAGCAGCACTGCCAGGAGTGCCATCGGCCCACTGGCATTGGTCCATTCGCGATGGAGAACTACGAGGACACGCTTGCCTGGGCGGCGGATATCGCTTCGTTCACTAAAAACAGATCGATGCCCCCGTGGAAGCCGATCGCCGGGCATGGCGAGTTTCACAATCAGCGCTCGTTGTCTGCCTCGCAAATTGACCTGATTCAATCCTGGGTGCGGGCGGGATGTCCAGAAGGGGATCCCAAGCAGCTTTCCGTCCCCAGGGAATTCGCCGATTCGTGGAAGATGGGCACCCCGGACGTCATCTTGACGCCGCAGGATGACTATCAGATCAGCGCGGATGGGCGGGACGAATACCGTTGCTTCGTGCTGCCGACCAACTTTGATGGCGATCGGTATATTACGGCAGTCGAAGTGCGGCCCGGGAATCGCCGCGTGGTGCACCATGTGATCGGCTTCGTCGACACGACGGGCAGCAGCAAGAATCTCGACGCGGCTGATCCGAAGGAAGGCTATGCGACCTCCGCTGGCTTCCCGGGATTTTTTCCTACGGGCGGCATGGGGGGCTGGGCTCCTGGCAATCAAGGGCGCGCCCTGCCCGCCGGAATGGCGAAGATCCTGCCCAAAGGTGCATCGATCGTAATGCAGGTGCACTATCATCGGACTGGCAAACCGGAGACTGACCGCACAGAGATGGGGCTGTACTTTGCCAAGCCGCCCATCACGCGCCTGGTCAGGTCAGTTCCCGTCATGCCGTTTGGGGCTCGCTGGTCGGGAATGAAGATCCCTGCCAATGCCGAAAACCATGAGGTCCGGGCCACATTCGAACTGCCCGCTGATCAGATGGCAGTCACGATTACACCGCACATGCATTTGCTAGGAAAAGAGATGCAGGTCACCGCCACACTGCCCGACGGCACGCTGGTACCCATGATTCACATTAACAACTGGGACTTCAACTGGCAGGAAAGCTATCAATTCCGCGAGCCGGTGAAGCTTCCCAAAGGCACGCGGATTGAGATGGTCGCTCACTTCGACAATTCAACACAAAACCCCAACAATCCCCGCACGCCGCCGGAGACTGTCTACTGGGGCGAACAGACAAACGACGAGATGTGCATCGCCTTCATCGAAATGGTACCGGCCAAAGAGGTCGCGTCTCAAGACGAACTGCGAGCCGCTAAACCGGGAGCCATGTTCGGCGAGATGATACGCTCACGGCTATCGATTGGATTGTCTCGCAAACGGTAGAGCTTATCCAGCCAATAGCGGGCGCCCACTAATTATATCCGCAAAAAACGGCACCCGGCTCACCTGTCCAACTGGTTCTGCAGTAGCAGTTAGGCCTTTTTCTGAACATGGATCGTCTGTTGAGCAGAAGTGGACGGTTCACCGTTAACCGCCAGGGTCGCCACGAGCGTGCGGGTTAAGGTTTTCAGTCCCTTACCTTTGGTGGCGAAGGTGATCCCCCGCAAGAATGACTGGATCGCACTATTCGTCGCCGACTGGTTCAACTCGATCTCCAGGGTCAACTGGCCATTGCCACGCTGTGGCCCTGTCGTTGAGCCGAGGCCACCAGTTGCGGGGAAATGGAACTGATCCAGCAACTTCTTGGGCGTACCGATGGCATTGACGCTGATCGTCAATGTGCCGCCAGTCAGATTCGCGCCGCCCCCGACGGTGATTAGTGGCAGAACGGTCACTGGGGGCTGCTTCTTAATCCAAGTCACAGCCGGCCCACCGAGGATCAGTTTCGGGGCTTCATCGACATCGGTCACTGTGACCGTGATATTCTGGACCGTCAATCCGCCATGACCATCGTTGGCGGTAACCTGCACTGCGTAGACATTATTCGCATCGGCATCGGTCGGGTTCTCAAAATCGGGAGCCGTGGCGAATGTCAGGATTCCAGAGTTCGTGACTAAGAACTTCGCCTGATCGGCCCCTCCACTGAGTGCATAACTGACGGGCTGCACAATCAGATCGGCATCGGTGGCCGTGGTATTTCCGACGGCTGTCGAATTCTCCGGGACATTGAATGTGGCGGGAGATGTAAATACTGGGACATTATCATTCACGCCAAAGACAATGACCGCGATGTTTTGGGATGTCGATTTCCCATTCCCGTCGTTCGCCGTGACAGTCACATTGTAAACGTTGTCAGTCCCGGTATCCGTCGGGTGTTCGAAGTCTGGCGCTGTGATAAACGTCAGCGCGCCCGCACTCGTGATCGAGAACTTGCCCTGATCGACTCCTCCACTCAGTGAATACGTGATCGCCTGTGCGGGCAGGTCGGCATCCGTAGCCACCGTCGTTCCGACTGCGGTGAGATTCTCATTGACATTAAAAAACGTGGGGGATGAAAAGACCGGCGCAGTTTCATTTACAGGCGTCACAGTGACTGCGATATTCTGGATCGTCGAACCACCGCTTCCATCGCTCGCAGTGACCTGCACGATGTAGACGTTATTCGTATCAGAATCTGTCGGAAACTCGAAGTCAGGTGCTGTTAAGAATTTCAACACTCCGGCACCGGTGATCGAGAACTTAGCCTGGTCGGCACCTCCACTGAGTGCACAGGTGACGGTTTGGGCGGGCAGATCTGCATCCGTAGCGACCGTCGTTCCGACGGCGGTCGTATTCTCGGCCACATTGAATGTCGCGGACGATGTGAACAGCGGGGAGTTGTCGTTCAACGCGGTGACAGTCACTGCGATGTCTTGTAACGTGGTCCCCCCATTGCCGTCACTCGCCATGACTTGGACGTTATAAACATTATCCAGATCCGAATCCGTGGGGATCTCGAAGTTGGGCGAGGTGATAAAGGTTAGCTCGCCGACGCTGGTGATCGAGAATTTCCCTTGATCGGAGCCTCCGCTGAGCGAGTAACTGACGGTCTGCCCAGCATCTTCATCAGTTGCCACCGTCTTGCCGACATCCGTCGAATTCTCAGCGACGTTAAACGTCGTCGAAGAGCTGAAGACCGGTGGTTCGTTCACATTGGTCACAGTCACCGCAATGATTTGCTTTGTAGTACCGCCCTGGCCATCATCCGCCGTGACCTCTATGTCATACACATTATTCGAACCCGAGTCTGACGGAGTCTCGAAATTGGGAGGGGCAATGAACGTCAGCCCGCCGGCACCCGTGATTGAGAACAGGGACTTGTCCGCCCCGCCGCTGAGGGAGTACGTGATAGTCTGCGTGGGACGATCGGCATCGGCGGCTACTGTCGTTCCGACTGCGGTCGTGTTCTCAGCCACATTGAATGTCGTGGATGATGAAAAGACCGGGAGATTGTCGTTCACTGGAGTCACAGTGACGGCGATGTTCTGAATGGTCAGTCCGCCTTTGCCATCGTCCGCCGTAACATCCACGTGATAAACATTATCTGTATCGGAATCTGCCGGCGTTTCGAAGTCGGGTGGACTAATGAATGTCAGTCCGCTGCTGGTAATTGAGAACTTGGCTTGATCGGCACCGCCTGAGATCGAAAAGCTGACGGTTTGCGCCGGGAGATCCTGATCAGTGGCGGTCAGGGCTCCGGCAGTCGTCGTGTTTTCAGGAACATTGAATGCCGCGGCCGAGGTAAAGACAGGAGCGTCATTCACATTCGTTACGGTGACCGTGATATTCTGAACCGTCAAGCCACCATTCCCATCATTCGCCGTGACCTGCACGTCATAGACGTTATTCGCGCCGGAATCAGTCGGAGTTTCGAAGTTGGGCGCCGTCATGAAGGTCAGCGCGCCGCTATTCGAAATCGAGAATTGGGCTTGATCGGCCCCTCCGCTGATCGAGTAACTGACGGTTTGCGCGGGCAGATCGGCATCGGTCGCGACGACCGTCGTCACGGCCGTCTGATTTTCTGCGACACTAATTGAGGCGTTAGAGGTGAACTGCGGCGACTGATTGCTCACTTTCAGAGTCGCGATCCCTTGAGTGTAGACCGCGTACTGTTCCGCATTGATGGTCTCCGCGCCGACTAAAGTCCATCCCGATCCGATGTTGACTGCGTCGTCAATGTCGCGCCTCACTGTCAGCGTGTGAACGGTATGAGCCGGATTTGAGTCGCCAGTGATCTGCAGGACATCCCGTAAACTCAGGGTCAGCGAATTCGCGCCGTTCCCACGAACATCGATGGCTTCGAGATTGGTAATCTTGTTGTCCGGCAGCGCCGTCAGGTTCAGTGCCAGGCCATGGCCGTCAAACCGCAACGTGTCCGAGCCGTTCCCTCCATTAAGTCGCCGGAAGGTGAGATCCGAAATTGCCAGCACGTCGTTACCATTGCCGCCGTGGATGACATCCGCTCCGCCGTTACCGATCAGAGTATCGTTGCCCGCGGCGCCATCGATCACATTCGCCGTGGCATCGCCCGTCAGCGTCTCACCCGCAGCCGTTCCCAGGAGCGTTACCGAGTTCGTAAACGTGTTTCCGCCGAAAATCACGTAACTCTCACCGACGCTCGATCCGGTATTGGTGGGTCCGTTACCATAGCGAGCGCCGATCAGCAGGTCGGCAAAGCCATCTCCGTTAACATCCCCGGCGCTCGAAATGGCTCTGCCGCTTTCGTCGCTCGCGTCCACACCGATGAGCGTGATCGACGGCGTATTGGGATTGGCCAGGTTGATCACCACCGGTAGTGCGGCCCCGCCGAAAATGAGATAACTTCTTCCGGCGGCATCCCCGACATTGGGCCCGTCGCCCCGCGGCTCCCCAATCAGCAGGTCGTCGTAGCCGTCACCGTTCACGTCTCCCGCACTCGATACCACTTGACCGTCGTAGTTGTGTGATGCGGCTCCAAAGATCGTAATTCCGGCGGAGCCCAATACCGCCAGGTCGATTGTCGCGGGCAATGACGGTCCGCCAAAGACCACGTAACTTTCACCTGAGTTCGGATCGGTATTCGTCGGCCCGTCGGCAAAGTACGCTCCAATGATCAGATCGTCGAAACCATCTCCGTTGATGTCCCCTGCATTAGAGACCGAACACCCGCTGCGGTCCCCGGCATCTGCGCCAAAGAAGGTGACTCCCGCTGAGCCCAGATTGCCCAACAGGATCGTCTCGGGCATTGCTGGCCCACCAAATACCAAGTAGCTTTCGCCCGCGTCCGTTTTGGCATTGCCAGCACCAGCAGCTCTTTTTGCTCCAATCAACAGGTCGTCAAAACCGTCTCCGTTGACGTCTCCAGCGTTCGATACGGAATATCCGCTCTCGTCAAAATCGTCTGCGCCATATATCGTGACTCCCGCAGCACCCAGGGTGGTGAGTTCAATTGTCGCGGGAGGTGTTGCTCCACCGAAGACGAGGTAATTTTTGCCACCATTGGCGATCGGGATATTCGGCTCGTCGCCGTCTGGCGCCCCGATCAACAGGTCGTCAAAGCCGTCTCCATTCACGTCTCCCGCGGATGACACCGAGTCCCCACTGAATTCATCTCCGAGAGCATCGAAGATTGTGACTCCGGCCGAGCCCAGGTTGGCCAGGTTCAGCGTTGTCGGCAATGCGGCAGCACCGAAGATTACATAGCTCTCGCCGGAATTTGTGGTCGGGTTGCCCTGCCCGTCACCCCCCGCCGCCCCGATCAACAGATCGGCGAAGCCATCTCCATTGAAGTCTCCCGCACTTGATACAGATCCCCCGGCACCATCGAGCGGGTCGATGCCGAACAGAGTGATTCCGTCTGAACCCAGATTGGCCAGATCGATCGTGCCCGGCAGAGAGGCCCCCCCGAAGACAACGTAGACCTCCCCGGCCTCGGCCTGCGTGTTGTTTTCTCCCGAAGACGTCCTGGCCCCAATGGCCAAGTCGTCAAAACCGTCTCCGTTAATGTCCCCAATATTCGAGACGGAATAGCCACAACGGTCCTGTGAATCGATGCCATAGATTGTGATCCCGCCACTTCCCAGGCTGGCCAGGTCAATCGTGGTGAGCACGCATCGTTGTTCCAACGGCTCTACTCTTGAATGAATCTCACGCGGACTCGTTCTCGGGCGAGGAACCTGTCGAACAAAAACTGGGAGGTGAAACCCTTGCTTACGCCAGTCGAAGAGCCAGGATCGAAGGAGCATGTCGCTGAGTTCTATCTCGAGACTAAGAGAATCTGGGGTGAGCGTTACGAAAGAAGAAATGGCGTATCGAGAGCAGCGCCGGATGCGAATATGCTGGAAATCGCTCGGCTATTGACACTACGTCTGTTATTTGCGGTTTCAATAGACGGGAACTTTGCCGCATCATATCTGTCGAGGATCACTGCGTATCGCGTGTCAACTTACACGATTTATATTGCCCATCTTACCGGCGACGGGTACCGTGGGCAATCAACATCTCAGCAGGCCGTATGAGATTAGTTAGGCCGCTAATGGTCTGAGAGAGAGGCTGGTCAGCGAGGCAGGTCGGGCTGAGCCTGGGATCAGCTTTCGGGCTGCCGTATCGAGGTGTGTCTCAAGAATAGAAGGTCGAAGCGTAACTTCGAGGCTTCGGCGTCGAGATACTATTTAGGACCACTGCGTGGTCTTCTATTCAATTGATCAACAACGCCCCAGGGCGGAAATGACAGGCGGAAAGCCTATCCCACTTCATTCTGTCAGCTTGTGGCAGCCGGCGTGTTGGTAGTCGTCGCGCCGAGCACATTGCCCAACCGGGATCCGAAACGGTTCGTGTTGAGCATGATCAACCAGGCTGGGACTAAGATCGGCCGAATGATGAACGTATCGAGCAACACGCCAATTGTGAGCGCTGTTCCCAGTTGCTGCGAACCTCGCAGGTGGCCGGCCAGGACCAGTGAGAAAAATGTCCCTGCCATAATAATTCCGCAACTGGAAATGATGCTGCCGGTCGAGAGCATGGCGGTCTGAATTCCTTTGACAGGACCGTGGGTACGTTGATCTTCTTTAATGCGCGACATTAAGAAAATATTATAGTCCTGCCCCACCGCCACGAGGATTGTGAATAAGAAAATCGGGACCTTCCAGTCCACGCCGGCAAATTGGGGATCGATCAGCCAGAACAGGGTAATCGTCATTCCTAGTGATACGAAGTAACTAAAGAATACGCTAAGTACAAGATACACAGAGATGGAAAACATCCGTAATAGCACGATGAGTATGGCCAGCACCGCCGCCAGGACGGCACCATCGATGACGATCTGATCGCGGTCGGTAATTGATTTCAAATCGAGCAGGCTGGGCGTTGTACCCAAGTAGTACAACTCGGTTCCTGGCTGGATCGATGCGGGCAACAATTCGTGAATTCGGCGTTCGACGAACTCCAGTTGGCGCATGCTGTCGCGGGAGAAGGGGTCCTGATTCAGCACCAGATCCAGACGGACAACGTGCTCGGCAAACCCGTCGGAAGTGCTGATGTAACGTTTCTTGGCCACACCTCGAGCCACAATTCCGGTTTCGACCTGAAGTCCAAGAGGATGAATGGCACTGCGTAAGTCGATCAATCCCAACTGTTCTTTCTTGTCAGTGAGATTCTGGACCAGCTTATCAATCGCGTCATAATTCTCTCCTGCGGAGAAATCCAGCTTCGGATTATACAACAACACCGTTAGCGGTCCCGTTTCGCCGGCCGGAAAATGCTGCTGAACCGCCTTCGCTCCGACGACGCTCGGAGTATCAGGTGGCAATTCGCTGAGCAGTCCATAGCTCAACTCGTTGTGGTAGATAACCCCGATGGCCGCGAAGGGAACCATCACGGCGACCGCTGCCATCCAGATGACGCCAGGTCGCTTCATGAGAGCATTTGCGATGGATTCCCAGATCCGCTCGACCCCGTTTTCCGGGAACCAGCGAGACCAGATGGTGATGTTCGCCGGTCGCCGCTTAGGAGCGTCAGCAATAGAGCTGCACTGGAGTGGCCAGAACGCGCATTTGCCTGCCAGGCGTAGCAATGCCGGAGTCAATGTGAGTGCACATAAGAGCATAATCACGAGTGAAAACGACATCGTGATTCCGGCCTGCTGAAACTTGCCAAACAACGCAAACACCATCATGCCGATGCCGAACGCCACGGTGCTGGCGCTGGCCACCAAACCAGAACCCACTTTTCGAAGAGTGGTGGTCAATGCCTCGTCGACTGACTGGCCACGGTTAAACTCCTCTTTATATCGGGCAATTAGAAACAGGCAATAATCAACGCCGGCCCCATAGACGACAACAGAGATGTAGGTCTGCAGCCCGGAGAACGGCCTTAGCAATGTGAAGGGTTCGATTCCCATCTTCCCGGCCCAGGTCAGCAGGATGACTGCGGCCATCGAAATCTGCATCGAGACGAATACGGTGAACAGCGGAATCAGCGCCACAAATGGTGCCCGGTAAATGGCCAGTAGCAAGCAGACGACCAAGATAATGGTCCACAATTGAGTACGACTGGCACTCGATTCTGCGGCAGACAACATGTCGCCCCCCACGGTCGCCGAACCGCTTAGCGCGAGCTGCAGCCCGGAGGGAAGTTTTGTGCGTAATTCGCCTCGAGCGGGATTGACCAGATGTTCGATGCGATCGATGGTGGGCGTGTTGCGCAGGTCCAGAAAATCATTCTTCAGTTCCACCACGACCAACGTCGCCTTACCATCCCGGCTATTGAGCAGCTTTCCGATTTGATTGTCGTTGAAGTCGCGAATCTTACTGATGATCGAACCCGACTCGTTCTGCAGTGCCAGCAGCCGAGGGGTCAAAGTCTGTTCGACAAAGGATCGATCTTGATCGGTCAACTTCTTGTCCGGTCGGTGCAGGATGACGACCGCGCTGCTCGCCAGACGGTCGTCGGGGAATGCTTTGCGGAAGATCTCTTCGGCACGACGAGTTGGCATGTTCGAGGGCAGAAATGCATCTTCTCCGTCATCGACGATCTCCTCCCAGCGAGGGATCGCGGCCGGAAAGATTCGCAAATTGTTCAACCAACCGTTGAGAACCCCGTTGGCGCAGATCGCCAGCACGAGCCATAGACCGAGGCTGAGCTTCCAATTCCGCACGATGCGAATAGCAAGAAATTGTAACATGATAATGGCACCAAATATGCTGAGCCGAACGCGGGACTTACCCGATGCAGCGTTCTCAACGAGAACGAGACGTATGGCCCCTCCCACTAAACTGGTCCGGGGTCCGCACACCGAGTGCCAAACGGCGGAATCCTTATTGCCGAAGTCGCCCAAATCTGGGGAGCTGTCACCAATGCGGCCAGAACTCTTCGCGAGTTCTGCTACGAAACCCTACTCGGCGCTGCGGTTGATCGTCTCCAGCGATCAGATCACGCCCCTTGGGGTGAGACTGGAGAAGATTGCGACGTGAAGTTTGACATCAGAGCGGTCAGGATGACCGCGCAACGACCTACACTAGAGATACTGAATGTTGAACCACTTCACGAACTCTACCGGGATCCGCAGGGTGCGCCCCCATTCGAGGTAGCTCAGGCGCCGCATTCGATGGCTACGCAAGAGCATTCTCCTCTCCACGGTCCATTGCGGCGGCCGTAACATTAGGCGGATTAATAAGATGCAACCGATAAATGGCATTTCGGACTAGAACACGGATCCAATTCGTGCGACAATTCGTCGCGAAAAGTTGAAAACCTCAAAACTGACCGAAATTGTGTTAGAGTAGAGGGGTTGCACTTCTTCGAAGTAATTCTAGTCTATAGCGGTCATTGAAGTATCCTGGGTCCAGGCGCAGATCAGCTGCTGCGTGGTGAATCAGTATGCATTGATGACGCAACCAATTGACTTGTGCGGGCCGCGTGAGTCGACTGTTCGTAGGGTTGTGACAACAAGCCATGCAGATCGACGCATTTTCATTTTTTAATTCAAACCGTTGGGATCTGAATTATGGATGAGAGTATGGTATCGCAGCCTGCGCAAAACTCTGGGGCCACCCTGGAACTCTCCGGAATCTCGTCCGACGGACGAATTCCACTGGCAGAATCTTTTGATGGCAGCGATCCCCGGGAAGCCCGGTTGAATCAGATCCTGGCCTCGATCATTGCCTTCCGTGATGGAGATTTCTCGGTCCGGCTGCCGATTGCCTGGAGCGGTGTGGAAGGACGCATTGCCGAAGCCTTCAATCAGACCATTGCCCATGAGGACTCGATCGCGCGTGAAGTGCGCGAGCTCAGCGTGAGCGTCGGTAAAGAAGGTCGCTTGAAACAACGCTTGTCGATGTCCACTGCGATCGGCAGTTGGGCCATGCGGGCGCAATCCATCAATACATTGATCGACGATCTGGTGCGGCCGACAACCGACGTGGCGCGCACGATTGGTGCTGTCGCGAAGGGGGATCTCAGCCAGTCGATGGAACTGGAAGTTGACGGTCGAGCCCTGGAGGGCGAGTTCCTGCGTTCGGCTAAGCTCGTGAATACAATGATCGATCAGCTCTCCGTGTTTACGTCGGAAGTGACACGTGTTGCGCGCGAAGTGGGTACCGAAGGTAAGCTCGGCGGTCAGGCCCAGGTGAAGGGCGTGTCGGGCGTGTGGAAGGATCTCACCGAGTCAGTCAATCAGATGGCCGGTAACCTGACGGCCCAGGTGCGAAACATTGCTGATGTGACGATTG
>JAQGHS010000655.1 GCA_028291605.1 Planctomycetaceae bacterium
TTGGTGTTCCGTTGAGAAAGCCTTGGCGATGGCGCAGTCGATTTGCGAGTCGCGCCCGCGGCTGTGTGTCGAGATCGGCGTCTTTGGGGGCCGTTCGTTATTGCCGCAAGCCATGGCCTGCCAGACACTGGAGCAGGGGCACGTGATCGGAATCGATCCCTGGTCGGCGGCGGATTCACTGGAGTGCATGCAAGACCAACGGGACTTGTCGTTCTGGGCAGATCTGGATCATGAGCAAATCTATCAAGGCTGTTCCCAAGCCATTCGTGACGAAGGGCTGACACGGTATTGCTCGTTGTTACGGCTCCCGGCGCAACAGGCCGTCGATGTCTTTTCGCAGATCGATTTCCTGCACATTGACGGCAATCATAATCGCGACGTCGCACTCCGGGATGTTCTGCTCTATTTGCCCAAAGTGCGGTCGGGCGGGGATATCTGGTTCGACGATACGAACTGGGAGTCCACTCAGGATGCGCTCCGGATCTTGCGCCTGAATTGCGATGTTGTGCATGAATATGAGACTTACATCCATCTCACGAAACGGGTGTCGATTCCCGAAGATCTGCACTTAATGAATGGGTCTCGCCGGCGCACATTGCAACGGCGGTTGCTGGAAGTTCCGGATCGAGAACTCGGATTGTACCGGGGCGGTGTTTACAACCCGGGTGCCGTGTCGATCGGAGAGAATCTGGTCCTGCTCGCGCGCAATGAACGATTTACGGAACTGGATCGTCAAGCGGCTGCCTGGCGTTTGTGGGGCTCCTGCCGCCCGCTGGTCATGACACTCAACCGCACCGGTGAATTAACATCAACATTGCCTCTCTCTGTTCCCGCGGACATCCAATCAGACCGGGCAGAGGATTTTCGGTTGTTTCGTTGGGCGTCAAACTTATATGCCAGTTTCTCGCGAGTCCTAAAGTCCGGACAAATCAAGATCCAGGCGGCTGCCGTCGATCTTGTTCAGCGGCGGATGGGACGAACGCTCGAACCCGTGGTCGATTTTCCGACTAATGCCGTCGAGAAGAATTGGTGCTTCTTCGATCATCAAGGTGAGCTCTATGTGATCTACTCATTCTCACCGTTTCGGTTGTTAATGCTTGTGGATCGAGACCGGTTCCGGTTTGAAACCGTCCTTTCCGCCCCCCTGGCGATCCCCGGCGCGGCGCACGGATTGCACTTCACATCCGCATTCTCCCTGAGCACTCCGCCGTTCGAGTATCAAAATGAGTTGCTGATGTTTATCCATCGGCGTGATGCGACTCAGGTCTACCATCAATATGCGGTCTGGCTCGATCGCCAGACCTTGCGTCCGCTCCGGATGTCTCGGTTTCCGGTGTTTTCGGGGGGCGACGCTCGGGGACTTCGCCCGAGCGTGCTCTACCTCATGTCGATTGTTCCGACGGATCACGAGTATTGGTTCTTCTTCGGCGAGGGAGATGATCACGTTTCCTCTCTTAGGCTGTCCGAATCGCAGCTGAAAGAGTTACTTACGGACACCATCGACATTGCACTGGACGATCTCCCCGAATATGAGATTGCTGGCAGATACTCGTACGAACATCAGGGGCACTTTCAACGCGATCTCACCCTGGCGGCAGACGGCTCGATTCACGACGGAGAAGGCCACGATTCCGCCTGGCGACTCGAACGAGTAGGCGATCAAGTGGAACTCTGGATTCTTGGGCCGGGCGGAGTTTCCTGCCGCATGAACTCCCACGCCCCCGGCTGCTGGCGAGGCGTTTGGAATCATGGCAAGAGGCCTCAAGTCTTATTGACTCGAGCTGACTTCGAGATATGAGGCCAGGGAAGAAATATTCGCCCTCAGATTCGCCACGCCGGAAATCAGGAGTCATCATGCTCGATCATGCGACCGTCCAACCGAGTGATCAGCAACTTCTGGATGAGTTCTCGTCGGCATTGGACTTGGTGGAAGATCGAGTCCCCATGCGGGCCAGCTACTCCCGAATTGATCCTTACATTCTCGAGTGTGATCAGGCGGAAATCCGCTTTCGCTTCCTCATCTATCACCGAGAATCCCACTTGTGGTTTGGGACCCCGGAGAGAAAGGATGCGGTCTTACAACACGTTGCGGATTTTTCGCTTGTCAAACGCGGGGATACTGTTTTTGATTTGGGATGCAATTCGGGATTCCTGACGACGTGGTTTGCCAAAAAGGTGGGGTCGACGGGCCGAGTCCTAGCGTTCGATCCCTTCCCCTGGAACACGTTAGCAACTTCATTTTCCGCACGTTTAAATAGCTGTCAGAATGTCGAGTGCCTCACGATTGGAATCGCGGACGCGGATCGATTCGTCACGATTCCGATCGTGGACTCGAAGACAGATGAAAATCCCAAGTTGACCGCACACGGTACATTCGAGGCGGAGTTGGTTCCACTGGATCGGTTTGCTGCCTACCTACCGCAATTCATCAAAGTCGATATCGAAGGTGCCGAGCGGCATCTGCTCGCCGGAGCAGCAGCACTTCTCAGCCAATCCCCCAAACCAATTTGGTTTCTTGAAATCCACAATCAGTTCATTCGCAATGCCGGCTCTGATCCCGATCAAATCCCCCGAGTTTTTTTGGCTCACGGATACGATTGCCGGATCCACCATCCGCGTGGAGGCATATTCCAAACTGACAATATTCTTCCAGAAGGCTGCGCTCTATTCGCATTGCCCAATTCCTAACCGATTGCAGACTTGTCGGTGCCTCTGCCGTGATTAAGTGCGGAAGGAAGTCGTCACAGTCGTAGCGCTCTGCATTATCCAGATTCAGATACTCCGGAGTTCCGCTAACTGTGAATCTGGATAAACCGCCCCCTTGTTGACGCCCACAGGCACGAGGCAAAACGAGAGGAAAGAGGCAAGACGATCGTGCAATCAATAGCAGAGACCGGAGTCCAATGAGAATAAAGCTACATGCAAGCCTGTGTTGCCCGATCGATCAGTCGGCAACTGTCCGCTTGACGTCCCTTCTTCGAGCAATCTCTCGTAAACGCGAAAGATAGCCGGGCATGTAGTGCTCAGCGACAGGATCGACGAAGAAGGCCCCTGCCGCTTTAGAAACGGGCGCACCTACCGGGACCGGACCGTCAATAGCGCCCTTAATTTTGCGATCCAAATCGTGCGCTTCTTCCTCGGAGATCAAGCGAAGGTCCTCATTTGATTCGACGATAACCGCTTCGACCTTTTTAGGATGTCGACGTCTGGAGGCAGGTGCCATTGTCGCAATCTGAGGAGGTTGCCAGTCGTATTCCCCGTCGTCATGGATCTGCGCCCTCGCGCCCGCGTGCCGGTAAAGGTTTACCAGTGTGGTAATGGGATCGACTCCATTGACGACCCGAAGGTAGCGGCTTCCGTACTGATCCAGCATGAATTGGCAAAGCGAGGTGCTCATCACTAACGGTTGGCCGAATGTAACAATTCCATCAACGTCCAGTTTTTTTTCTTTCGACGCCTCCATCGAGAAGCCGCAGGCAATAGCCCCACCAAGGCTATGTCCAGTCACCCAAACGGTCTTATTCGGCTTCTCATCCAATGCCCCCTGCTTCTTCGCGGCTTCGATCGCGGATTTGTAGATCGATCCGATCGCTCGGGAAAATCCGTGGTGAACAACGCCACCGCGCATAAATGCCGGAAAGCCGAGCGTGTCTGTCACAATATCCCGAATTCCTTGGGTTCCGCGGAATGAGATGACGACCGTCCGGTCATCTGAGGCAACAAACCCTTCAGAAGAGCCGAACGCGAGTGGCTGGACGGTGATTGCACCGATGGCTTTGGCCCGTTTTTGCTGTTCTTCCGCGTTCGCATATGCGATTTCTGCCAATGCAGCCAACGTGTAGACAGCGGCCCATTGAATACGGCCCTGATCGACAGGAGCTTTGGATAGGTAGACAAAAGAGGGCTCAATGTCGGATGCTGGTTCCGGTTGTGGGATGACCGGATTGGGGGTCCGCTCATCGGGGACGATGACAGGAATTGGAGTCGGCGGAACTTGCCAGGACCAGGCGATCCACATAATCGTACCGGCGACCAAGACTGCTACAGCAACAATGAATACTGCTCGGATTATAAACACTGGCAATCTCCTCGTTACGAGTAAGCCCCATACTCAACTGCTTGAGGACAGGTCCCAAAAAAACACATCGATTAGAGAATCGAGTCTGCAATTCAGACATTGCGTTACGGTCAGGTTAGAATCGACGGCAAAGTAGTAAATCCGGTTATGCCTGACGTTGTTGGCGATGACGCAGGAAGGTGGTCGTATGATTGCACAGTCCGGCGTCCAATGAGAATTCGAAGTAACGGTGAAACGTCACTCGGCTTTAGACAAGGCCTGAACTACCTGTCTAGAGATCTGGGGGCGAGGTTTTTCCAGCGAATCAGTAAGAATGACAGAAGAGTTGGCTCTAGAAATTCGATGTATAAAGTAACATTCGAGTGCGCAAGTGAATTTCCAATGGACAGATCCAGGGGCGAACTGGTATCTTAGAAATGCCCCGGCAATCATGGATTACCGGGGCGTCGGTTCGCCTTACTATCGCTTCGTCTTTGGTTTGGCATCGCTTACGAAAAAGCGAAATGCCTTCAGTCCTTTTTGCCACGCATAGATTTTTTTGCCATTTCTGAGCGTGATAAAAGCGGAATAGACTTCTCGATAGCCTGGGCCACCAGTTTTTTGGTGACGCTGAGCCATGTTGATGCTCCACAATGAGCGCCAACGCCATTGTTAGACCAGTTTATTCCCAGAGATCTACAGGCCGGGCTTTAACGTCTGGTCACCCCACTGTTGGCGTAAGCTGAAAAGTGGGGAATCGAGGCCCGTGGTTACAGCCACGGGCTTCGTCATTTATATTATCGGTCATCTCGACTTATAAACTTATATCTTGGCCGACACGGGTCCTTCCGGCGCAAATAACTATCATCGTTTGGTTGCCAACCGAAGAAATGTGTCGCCATCGAATCCCCTTTCTCGCGGACCCAACCTAACAATTGAAAGCTGCGTTGCTGTCCGTCAACAAGAACGACAACCGAATGTTGCGTGAGTGCTCTTGGTTGCTGATTAAGTTCGTCCGCCAATCGCTTTAGCAATACACATGGTGGACTGTCGAACAGAAGGTTTCTAAGAAGCCGGGAGTGAATTACCGGGCCGCAATTCAAATCTCGTGCAGGACTAATCTCCAAGTATGAGATCTCTCCTATCTCCTTAACTCTCAGTGCCGCGGCAGACAGGGAAACCTTGAACATTCGCGCAATCCGTTGAATTGTGTCCCAACTGACGTCGAGCGATTGAAGGACATGAGCTGTCGATTTCGCGGGCATTAGTAGTTCAGAAGCGACACGGTTGGCCAACCGTTCTTCCTCGTCATCCCGATAATAAGAGCGAGCGACCGGACTCTGAATTTCCTTTCCGAGCTCCTTTGCAATCAAAATGTGGGCAATTTCGTGGGCAATTGTGAACCGCGCTCTTGCCGGTGTGCTATCGGCACGAAATCTTATTGCGAGTCGCCCGTCCGGGCGACGGGCTAAGTAGCCGTCAAAATCAATGACACGAGGGGCGATCTCTGCGACCCCCAAACACCGAGCGAATGAATGAAGATCGATTGGTGCATCACACACCAATTGCTCCGCCTTCTTGAGCAACGATTCCCAAATCTGAGCAATTTCAGTCTTCATCTTGCTCACCCATATAGTCCGGGGTTTCTGTGCTCTCGATACTGAGCTCGCCAGCGTGCTGTTGTTATTGGCCCGGAGTAATCCTCTCTGCCAACCACGCCCTGGACCATCATTTCCGAATAGTCGGACCACATTTTAATGACGTCGCGATCTCGCGGTGGCTGATCATCAACAACGAAGTCGGCCAGCGAGTCCAAGCTGTCGCTCCATACAATTCTCAGTGACTCTGGCAACGACTCAGGGGGCTCCGGTCCATTTGACTCCAGGGTTGCGGCGCCGCTCGCAAGCCGCCGCGTCACATGCAATCCCAGTTCATTCAATATCGGCATTTGCTCGCCATTGGATGCCGAAAGGACAATTTCGTCGTGCTCTTCAAATAGCCTAAGGAACTCGGCATTCACGCCACAACGGACCGCTAATTGCATTCTGGTAAGTTGTGATATCAGGCGTCCGCGAACAACAAGCTTCCGGTACTTCCGGGCCCAGCCATCTTCGAGGCTTCGGCCGCGATGAAGTGATTTCTCGAACAGATAGCGACAAATCCCGGGCATGCGGATCCGCAACTCGTTCCGGAATTGACGCAAGCCGGTGAAAGAAATGGGTGGCATGTCCGCCCCCGACGTCGACAGTGTCATCCTCGAGACTGAAGCCTTGGAGGGATGCACAATCAAAATCGGAATCTGGCAGCTCGCCGCCCACGCTTGCTCCATACCAGCACCATCCGATGGGCCAGTACGACATAGGCAAAGTAAGTCTGAACTACAAACCTCTAATCGATTTATCGCACAGACCTGGATCGGTGAGTGACCACTGCCAGGCGACGTGTTGTCGGCAGGATCATATATGTAGAAGTCGCAGTAGCCGCAGCGACTGAACTCTGTCATCACGATATTACGTACTCGAAGCGTAAAATCACCCTGACGCTGGGAAAGGTTTGTCAGGGGGCCTGCGAGGTAGATTTTATGCAGGCGATTTCGAATTGCTCCGAGGGAGTCAATTCCAAACACACCGGGTAGGTGAAAGTTGCCAGGCGGAAGCTTGTACATTTACCTATCACCTCGCTTCACGGCACCAAATCCAAATGCTGCACCCAATAAAGGACCGAGTACAGTTAACCACCGCTCGTAGATCTGGCTGATAGCCTCGTGCGCATTAGGCTGCGTGAAGAAAGCCATGAAGACGACGACGGGAGACGCGGCTACTGAAACAATCGCAGCCTTCAGGAAGAAGTTTTCTGTGAACGATCGCGCACGAGCAATTTCATGGTCAACATTACTGCGAAAGGCTTCTGGAGATTCCAGAGGTAATTCGATTTCAATCGGCGCATCTGGTGGAGTAGGACAAGCAATGGGCCCGCTTGTTGAGTCAGTCTGAAGGTGTGAATCATCTGGTACATTCCTTGCACGATTTTCAATAGGGCTATCGTGGCCCATCGCTTTCCCTTTCGCTCAGATCCAATCATTTGATGGATTGTGCCTCTGACTTAGATTTCGGAATTGAAATTCGAAGAGTTGGTAGTTCAATTTGAACTTGGTCCCTGGGTTTCTTGGGGTTGAAAATTCGCATCAGTTTTCCCTCATCCTTCGCTTCCAAATAGATTCGAAGGAGAGTGAAGGAGTGACGAAAGATGTCTGCAATCGTAAGTCCTGTGACCGCGCGAATTCGCTCGATTTCCGCTGATGCCTCTTCAGTGAGATCAATCGTGACTCGCCGTGTCCCTGCCATGTTATCTCCCCGTGCTGCGGCCAGGCATTGCCCGGCCATATTTGAACCGCTTGCGTGCTGATCTGCCCATCTAAGACCAGCCACCTCGAACAATACGAAGATCGGCGGAAAAAGTCAAGAATATTTACTGATTATTTCAGTATTATTTCATGGTGTACATAAGATTCAATTGACCGCGAGCTGGTATACGTCGTTGGAAGCCGACGTGAATTTACTCCGTGGGGCGGCCTTCTGCGAAGTAAACGATCGATCTTGCTGGCCCGACGACACAGGTCATTGACAGTGATTGTGTTGCCACCGTCCGTTTCAACGCGCGTGTGCGGAGCCAATCGTTAGCTGGTGCTCGATTCTGGCCGCTTTGATCGCGCGGAAGCCCCAAAAGTAGACCTCAAAACAGCGACAACTGAACCAGCTTCATGCTGCTCAGGTTACGGTGAGCGAAGGTCAGCTCAGGTTGTTGGGCGGTTCCGGCGTCGGAAGATGCTCGGGCGTTACTTCGAGCGAGGCCGCATCCAGAATCACTGGCTGTTCGGCGCGCGTGAGCCTCGCCGTCACAGGGGTTTCGGCGACGGATTTCTTCACTCCCGCTCGTATGGCTGAGCGTCGATGGAGTTCGCCGAACGCAGCTACTTGATCTGCTCAGCAAACTCAGACGCCGAAGAGGCTTCCTCCTCTTGCTTGGCTGACAGAGCGAGCTTTAGACGGTCGCGTAAGTCGGCCAGGCTACTCATTCAGCATGATGCGAAGCTGAAGCAATAGCAATATCCTTGCTCGGGCTTCAGTTGAGGGTTCAGCTATTAGCAATGGACTGTCGTACCCATTCTCTGTATTATTATTCAGGCATGCTTAACGAATCGCTCGCGGTCTACATACGCACAAGAATCATGATCGCAACATTGCTTTTGTGCGCTCTACACTTCTGATTGGTGGATCCGAAGATGACTTTAGAACTAGCTGTGTTTGATATCGAGACGACCGGGCTCTTTACCGGACGCCACGATCGAATCGTTGAAATCGCAATGATTCGCATGACAGAAAAGGGAGAAATCCTTGACGAATTCGTTTCTCTGGTCAATCCAGAACGAGACATTGGTCCTACATCGATACACGGCTTAGAGTCGTCCGACATCGCTTCCGCTCCTACATTTCGAGATCTGGCAGGCGAACTGTGCGAGCGGTTTGATGGAACGACGCTGCTCGCGGGCCATAATGTGCGATTCGATCAGCGTTTCTTGTTATCTGAATTCGAACGCTGTGAAATCAAGGCACCGGACTTTTCTGTAATGTGCACGATGAGCTTGTGCGGTGGCGGAAAGCTGGTGGATTGTTGTGCGGATTTTGGAATTGAGTTCGACGGGCAGCAACACTCCGCTCTAGACGACTCTCGAGCGACGGCCATGCTCCTGCGTCATCTTCTCGTCACGGGCACAAGTGATGTGGACATATATATTGACAGACCTGCGCCCCCAGATTTACGCGGCTTGTTACCAATTTGTTGGCCGAAGGTTCCGAAAGGCAATCGCCCACCCCTGACCCGACAGCATGCACAAGCGCGAGTTCATAATAACTCCTACCTGGAGCGGATTATTGAACTCAGGACGTCGGCACCTTGTCATAGTTCCGATGAAATGGCGTATTCGGCGTTATTAGAGCGCGTCCTTGAGGATCGGCGAATTGAGGATACTGAAAGCGCCTTACTAATTGAAACAGCCTTAGACTGGGGTCTTTCACGAGAAGCAGTAGCGCGTATCCATGAGGACTTTTTAAAGCGGCTCGTAATTGCCGCACTTCTTGATGGAGTTGTGACGGAGGTGGAGAGCCGTGATTTACAGACAGTAGCTCGTTTGCTTGGTCTAGATCAGACACTTCTGAAATCTCAAGTTGAGCTTGCAACACAACGGCTGGGAGCCGCAACGCGCGCAGTCGCTCCTGCAAATGATTTGCGAGGCAAAAGTGTCTGCTTCACCGGGGAGTTACGATCCAGGGTCAATGGAGATATCATGACTCGCGAGCAGGCGCACTTCTTTGCCGCGGCGGCTGGCCTGGTGATATCAACCTCTGTTACTAAGTCGCTGAACATACTCGTCGTGGCTGATCCCGAAACACAGTCAGGAAAAGCCAAGAAAGCACGGGATTATGGCACGCGCATTCTTGCGGAAAATGTGTTTTGGAACTCTATCGGAGTTTCGACGACCTGATTCCCCCAGTACCGCGCTTCCTACATCAGCCTCAAGGACTCACTTCTTTAATAGTGTAATAAGCGATTTCAGGCAGTGGACCGCTAATGGCAGTTCGAGTCTGTCCTTGGCAAACGCTTCTTCAAGCAGTTCTCGCGGAACGAAACGATCCCATTTTCGTCGCTCAAGATTGACTACGTCCTTACTAAGCACTTCAGCAGTAGGGGGTGATTCAACCAATCGATCTAAATCACATCGACCTTCGGCACTTGCTAAATCAAGCTGGAATGACAGGGCACGACTTTGAATTTCGGCTGGAATCTTTGCCCATCGAAACAGCAGATCCAGAGTTCGCATGGCTCGGCTGCCGGTCCAAGGAAACCAATGGACACGATTTGCGCCCAACGGAAGGATATCTGAAGTATCCAATCCGTAATTCCTCGCTTGAGTACGCGCATCCGCGAGTAGACTCTGAGCGTGCGCATCCAGATACTGCGGAATCTCGATGTCTTGAAGTACGGTCCTCATCTTCTGGCGTATTTCAGGTGCCACATCGCCGTCAGTCGGCGGAAATAGCGGTGGCTTACGACCTCTCGCTGGACGAACGAAGACTTCCTCTTTTTCATGGTCTACTGCAACTACCACCCATCGCTTACCCGCCAGGATAATATGATCATCGGGGGGCGGGATTGCATCAGACGAAAGCCTTCCGAGAACCCGACCATCGTAGAGTACGCGATACTCCGGGGGAGCAACGAATGCCGCATAAAAGTCATAATGCCTAACGATTTGCTCGCCAACGAGCCCAAGAATCAATGGCCCGTTTGGCTGCTGTTCAATGAGATCATGCTTCGCAAGTCCTCGAAGAAAGAGTGCAAACCGCCTTTGGTCCATGTAACGAAATGCACCGCGCCGGACCAAGCGGTCAAACAATGTCGCACCTTCCGCGCCGCCCGTCTCAGCGATCAGACTCAGCGTTTGCTGCAATAACGTGCTGAGATCGAATGGTGAGATGTTGGGGGATTCACACCATCGATCAAGCATTAGCTCTGTCAGAGCAATCCCGTGCAAGAGATCTGGATAGATGCGCTGCT
>JAQGHS010000673.1 GCA_028291605.1 Planctomycetaceae bacterium
CAACGGAGAGCACGGAGATCTGATTTGAGATTTTCTCCGTGCTCTCCGTGTCTCCGTGGTGAATCTGCGCTCCCTGATTTAGTGAGTTTTGGATTCATCAGACATGCCCTAGCGCTGTGTCGACTGAGCGACGCGTGATTCCGTGTTTTCTTTGCATTCTTTGATCTTACGTATACTATCACGACTCGCTCTTCGTGTCCGATCTTCTTTCCGCTCTTTTGGTTAGGTCCCAAACCTGGAAACCGGGTCCATTGCAGCGCAACACCCACCATTTCGCTGCGCTCTTTGACTTCTTTGATCCCTTTAAACTTGTGTCAACCATCGCATCCATCAACCGCGCTGGCCAAATAGTACTCACTTTGTGACTCGGCCAATCAGCCGGTACGCGTTAGCGTCCGGTTCCTTTGGAAATTCGAGTCGAGTGTTGCCCGAACCGGGGGCTAACGCCCAGCGGCTGATTTTGCGAACAGCCAAAGCGAGCGCCATTTGGGCGCTAGCCCCCGGTTCCTAACCACAATCGAACCGGGCGACCAGCCAAACCGGACGCGAGCGTGTACCGGCAGACGGGCTCGTGATTCTTTGACTTCTTTGATCCCTTTAAACCGTTGTTCACATCTATGGTCCCGGCCGCACGCGACAGAACTCCAACCCACCCTATTTCTAACAGCTCGCCAATCCCTCGCTAAAATCTCGAAACAGGGCATTTTTCCGTCGCCTGAGATCGTCGACGTCCGCACAAGGCGAAGCCCTAATGCAGTTTGGGAACAACCAGAGATTCGATGGGCGCCCTCGAACGGGGAACAGATTCCTTGTGGAACGCAGCGCTACCACAGAACTACCGATAACCGCGCTTCCGGGAATGTTTGTCGATCGACGCCGCTTTGCTGAGAATGCGGCGGATCAATGATCGATCGGCGGTCCCGAGCGGCCGGCCCAGGTAGATCTGCAGAAACCGCAGGCGGTCGCTGGCGGTAAACCAGTCCGTCGAATAGTGCAGCTGGGCCAGATCCTTCACAATCCAGATCGTCCCCAGACGACGGCACCGACGGACTCGCCCCAAATCGAGGAGGTGAATGCCGCGCGACGTGTCGTGGGGCAACAGGATGTGGCCGGCATACAGGTCCTGATGATGCATGCCCGCACCGTGCATCTTGCGGGTCACTTCCGCCACCTCGCGGATGACGCGACGAACGGCGGCCACCTGCTGCGGCGTTGTCGGGCGAGGAGTCCGTTTCATCCAGTCAGACAGTTTCTCGCATCCGTCAATGGCCAATGTGACCAGCAACGATTCTCGACCCCGGCAGCCCCAGGCGACCGGAGTCATCGTGGGAATCTCGACTGCCTGAAACTCGCGGATCGCCTCCCATTCCGGCCGAGCCCCAATCCTCGGCCAGCGCAACCGAATGAGCGGTTTGAGATATTCCTTCAGCTTCGCCGGAGCATGTCGCTTCAAGAAGCAGACCACGGGACCGTGTGAGCCCTGCAGTTCGATCCGAGTGGTAGGACGTTCCGCGATCAGATGCTTTGCGACCTCGCCCCCCGTATAGCGCATCAGCGATTCAAATGTCGTGAGACCGTTGCGCTGCAAGATGTCCGCGAATGCCGTGTTGACCTGCAGGCGACCGGAGTCCCAATCGGCAATCGTGAAGGGGGGAGTCATAACACCAAAGTCTGATTTGATGAAACAGCACGACATTGAGGGAAATTGTTCGTCCGGCTCTTGTTATAAGGTGCAAACAGAGGCGTTGTATGAATTACCCAAAGGGGATATGGCAAATAGCCTAGGGTTGCCGCGATCAGCGGCTACCCTAGGTTTGTGCCAAGATAGACCCATCTACCCCAACGGGGTTGCGCCGGACGGTCCATGACGCAACCCCGTTGGGGTAGGATTCATATTTCTTGACCAGACCTAGGGTAGCCGCGGGACGCGGCAACCCTAGGCTATTTGACGTTACCCCGTTGGGGTATTTTGATTCGAACGCGACTCGTTTGCGAAGCCGATTGCACGTCGCCCTGTCGTGACTATGCCGCTTTCTCGCGCACTACCGCTTCAAACACTGCCAACGTATTCCGGGCATTCATCTCGACGGTCATCCCGCGCGCTGTCTGCCAGCAATGTTCGGCCATCACCTGGCGTTCGCTGCTGGAGCGACTTAAATGATAGTCGATGCATTCGGCCATGTCGTGGACAGCATCCGGCTGGCTCACAAGATAACCATTCTCACCTTCGCGAATGATATCCGCACCACCGGCAGTCGCCGACGTCAGCACAGGCGTGCCGCAACCCATCGCTTCGAGATTCACATTGGGGAACGGCTCATAAATCGTCGGCAACACAAACAAATCGCCGGCACCGTAATACCGGGCCATGGCACTTTGACGCCCCGCAAAAATCACTCGATCTTTTAGACCAAGCTGGGCGGCCAGCTTGCCGTAGGTCCGGCAATCGCCGTTCCCCAGGACTAACAGCTTGACTCCGGGTGTTCTGCAAAGTGTTAATGTTTTCAGTAACGGACCGAGCCCCTTGCGGCGAAAGTCCATCGATGCGAATACCAATAATGGTTCACCAGGTTGAACGCCGAGTTCCTCGCGGACTGCGGCCGATTCCTGGCGCACCTGTGGCTGAAACTGAACCGTGTCGACGCCATTGCAAACCCGCACGATCTTTTCTTCGGGCACGCCGTAGTATTCCACGAGCAGCCGGGTATCCAGCTTGGATTGCGTGATATAACGCCGGACATGTGACGATTGATAAACCGACCGTTCGATGTCCAGGATCGTGCGGTGACGTGGGTTCCAATCCTGCAGCCGGCGCACCAGTGCGTTGCGATAGAAGACGTTCAACCAATGAGCCTGCAACGGATCGGTGACGCGGAACGTGTCGACCGCCGGCGTTCTCGACAAGCCGTGCACGATGTCGAATTTGTGTTGTTTGACAACCTTATCAACGTTGTCGGCGAAGGATCGATTCTTAGTCCACGAGGCGAAATGGTTCACCTTTACCGGCAGGAATTCGATCGCGTCTTTTAAGTCGGGATCGATCTCTTCGCCGATAATCGTGACACGATGGCCAAGACGCTGCAGTTGCCGGGAGAGGTTAACGCAATAGCGTTCGGCTCCGGCTTTTTTGAGTGAGTAGCAGCGGCGGACGAGGGCGATGTGCATGGGAGTTTTCTGATTTGGACTCTTCGTCGTAGGAGAGGCATCCTGCCTGTCCGTCCATAATGACCCGCAATTTTATCACGCGTTGATTTGACTGTTCGATTTGCTATGGAGCCTTTGACGGACAGGCAGGATGCCTATCCTACGCGGCTCTCGCCATTGGCAAGAGATCTGCGACGTTTAAATGGTATTGAACTGCTCGGAAGACCGTATCGACACTGAGGTCTCGCATGCAGCGATGATGTTGTAAGGGACAGACTCGTTCCTGGCAGGGACCACAATCCATCCGCAATTGCAGGTGTGTGGCCAGCGGGTTGTCGGTTTCGCTCCAGGCTTGATGTGTCGGACCAAACAGGGTGATCACGGGGACGTCGAACGGCTGAGCAAAATGCCGCGGGCCAGAGTCGGTTGTCACGAGCAGATCGGCTCGCCGGACCACCGCCTTGGTCAGCCCCAGGCTGAGATCTTCTTCCGCGAGACTCACCACCGCAGGATGATCGGCTTCTTCGGCAATGCGCCGGGCGAGATCACGTTCGGCCGGACCGCAGTTGATCAGGACTCGACGTTCGAGCTTCCACGCAATGCGACGGGCGAGGTCGGCAAAGTGTTCGACAGGCCAATGTTTTGCAGCACCAAAGGCTCCACCTGAATTCAAACAGACGTAACTGTGCCCGCTGCCGTAGCGTTGTGCGACGGATGGCTGCTTCCACCAGAAGCGATCCAGACGCAGTTCATCGTGTGGCGTGGTCGCGAGCTCCATGCTCTTCGAAGTCACATCGCAACCGATTTGTTCTGCCAGTCGAAGGTACTCATTCAGCGCGGGATGTGGCGTTTTCCTGGACTTTGGCTGCAAGACTTCAGTCAGCATCCAGCCGCGGCCATTGCGATCAAATCCGACCCGCCGCTTAGCACCCGAGACCCAGGCCAGCCAACCGCTGCGCCAGGAATTCGGGAACAAGACCGCGATATCGAAGTGTTCATGACGCAGCTGTTGGGCAAACGGCAGCCCTCGCAGTCCGGGGTCGGTGCCGCGTGGATCGTGCATGATCTTGCGATCGACTAAGTTTAAACCAGACAGCACATCCGAGACGCCTGGTCTCAGGATCGCCGTGATTTCCGCATCGGCAAAGTGATTCCGGATGGCTCGCATCGCGGGCGTCGCCATGACCAGATCGCCGACCCAGTTGGGGAGAAACAGGGCAATTTTCATGGGGGAGATGTCTGTCCTCGGTGGATAGTAGGCAGGAACAAGGCGAGGAGAAGATTCTTTTTTTGGAACACTAATCTTCGCTAATTGACACTAATAAAATGCCATACAATCGTGAAAACTCAAGAACATCGTATGACCTTTTCTGGATTAGTGGAGATTAGCGTAGATTAGTGTTCTAAAAAAGAATTGAAGATCTCTAGCCCGCTTTGCGTTCCGTCCCCAATAGCGGTTTGATCGATTTATTTTCGCCGTCGGTGGTGACGAGCGACAGGTGTGGTCGGGGAACGGGTCCCTCGCCACGCAGGCCTTGGACGATGCGGGTTGTGGAAATTCCTTCGACCAGCGTCAGGGGTTTGACGACTCCGCCGTAGGACTCGACGACGTCGCGGCCGACGATCTCGTGAGTGGCATACGTGCCCCCCTTTACCAGGACGTCGGGACGCAGTTGTTCCAGCAGCGAATTCGGTGTCGCTTCATCGAAGACCACGACGTAGTCCACGGCTTCTAACGCGGCCAGCATGGCGGCTCGATCTGTTTCAGCAAAGATCGGACGGTCGGGGCCCTTGTTCAAGCGGCGGACGCTCGAATCGCTATTGATTGCTACGATCAAACAGTCGCCTTCGCGAGCCGCCTGTTGCAGATAGGTCACATGCCCGATGTGCAGCAGATCGAAACAGCCGTTGGTGAAGACGACCTTGTGACCCACCTTGCGGCGGGCCGCCACTTGCCGGGCGAGGTCATCGCGATGATAGACCTTGCCCTCGATTTTCCGTGAATTCAGCAGTAGATCGTTCAGGATCTCTTCGCGGCTGATCGTGACGACGCCGATCTGTTCGACTTCCAGCCCACCGGCGACATTGGCGATGCGGCCCACGTCCATCGGGTCGCATCCCGCAGCCAGACCCACGCCAATCATCGCCAGGACCATGTCGCCCGCACCGGTGATGTCGTAGACCTCACGCTTGCGAGTCGGCAGCATTTCGGCCTGCCCGTCAGCTCGTACGAACGCGATGCCGTCGCTGTCGAGCGTCACATACGCATATTCCAGATTGAGCATCTCGCACAGCTTGGCACCGGCGGCGAACGCTTGCTCGGTCGTTTTGATTTCGATGCCGGTCGCTCGCTTGGTTTCCAGGCGATTGGGGGTCACTGCGGTGGCACCGCGATAATTGCTGTAATCTTCGCCCGGATAGGGATCGACCAGCACGGGGACTCCGGCGGCTCGGCCCGCTTGAATGACGGCGGCCAGGACGCGCGGGGTGCAGACACCCTTGGCGTAGTCCGAGATCAGGACGGCATCGAATTCCGGGATTCGTGGCAGGATTTGTTCGAGGAACTGGGCTTCGAGAACGGTATCCAACGGCGTGCGGACCTCGCGGTCGACTCGCAGCATTTGATGCGGATGCCGTTGCTGGGCGCGTCCGATAAAGCGTTCTTTGACTGTCGTGGGACGGCTGGGGTCAGTGAAGACCAGTTCGGTGGAAACACCCACTCGAGCCAGTTCCTGCCTCACGCACGTGCCGTCAAAATCGTGGCCGACCACACCGGCAAGAGTTGCCTTAGCTTCCAGGCCGACGAGCATATTTGCGACATTGGACGCACCGCCGAGGCGGATTTCCTGCTTGTCCTGCCGCAGCAGAATGACCGGAGCTTCCTGGCTGACACGCTCGGCATCGCCCCAGATATAACGGTCGAGAATGAGATCGCCCAACACGAGAATGTGGGGATTTTCCAGCCGTTGAACGAGATCGATCAGTTGATAGGACATGGTGCCGTCATCCGTGACGTAAGTTCTTTGTGAGGCTCCGTGAGGAATCCTTCGCGCGTCCTGCGCTTCTGCACGCGGGGATCATCTCGGAGAGGCGGCGGCGCGTCAATCCCGATCGCGGCCGGGCGTAGCCGAAGTCGCCAAGACTTCGGGGGCGTGCGGACCGCGGACCAGAACTCTTGGCGAGTTCTGCTGCGGACGGGCAGGCTAATTCAATTCCGGATCGCTGGGAATCGACGGCAGGAAATCTCCCTGTTGAGAGATTTCATGGCAGAGCAGATCCCAGATGGCGTACGGATCTTTGTGAAAAATGATGTCGGTACTGGCTGGGAAAGTCAGCCAGTCTCCGCGACTGATTTCGCCTTCCAGTTGATCGGCACTCCAGCCAGCACAACCAGCGAAGATGCGGAACTTCAATTCGGCGTGACCTTCGGAGACGGAGAGAACGATGTCCTCAAACACGCTCGCGCTGTTGCCCACGTACAGGCCAGGCACGACAGGGGATTCGTTGCCGTCGAAGTCCTCGGAGTTGTGGAGGATGAATAAGGCCGCCTTTTCGACGGGGCCCCCTGTAAACACGACGTCCCCCGTATCCGGCAATTCGAAATGTCCCTTGAGTGCTCGCGACACCGTCACCTGCGAAGGCCGGTTGACGATCAGCCCCATCGCCCCGTCCTGGTTGTGCTCAACCATCAGCACCACGGTTCGATAAAAGTTCGAATCACGCAGGTGCTTCGCGGCGATCAGAAAACTACCGGTCAATGATTTCGGCATATTCAAGTGAGCATGTCAAAAGGAGTGGAGGCGCTAGGGACTCACGAATCCCGTGTTTGAAGTATAGGCGCTCACGGGGTGGATGGGGAGACCATCCCGAGTAGCCACGCTCGCCAGAGCGTGGGAAGCGTGCGATCGAGTCGGAATTACCCTCGGTCTGGCGACCGTGGCTACCAGCGCGGTTCTGCCGCTCACAGTGTATTCCAACGTCTCAAAACCAACTGACTCACCAGATTGACCAGCACGAACACGCTGAGACCCAGCAGGGTACATGTCAGAACCGCGGCGAACAGGACGTCGGTCTTAAGCTGCCCGGAGGACAGCATGATGTAGTAGCCCAGTCCGTGGGAATCGCTGCCAAAGCCGACGAAGAACTCGCCGACGATCGCCCCGATCACCGACAAGCCGCTGGAGGTTTTTGCACCGGCGACCAGAAACGGAACGCAATTGGGGACCCGCAGCTTCCATAGCAACTGCCAGCGCGAGGCGTTGTAGATCTCAAACAGCTCCAGGAATCGCCGGTCGACCGCCAGCATGCCGGTTGTCGTGTTGGTGATGATGGGGAACAGACCGATCATGAACGAGACGATTACCACGCTGCGAAACCCGAAACCAAACCAGTTGATGATCAGCGGCGCGATGGCCACGATGGGCACGGTCTGCAGGAAGATGGCATAGGGATAGCAACTCCGGCGAATCAAAGGGGATTGCGAAAACGCCAGTGAGATGACAAAGCCCGCGCACAGGCTGCTCAGGAAACCCAGGCTGGCTGCCGAACCGGTAATCCACAGGGCCTGTAGCAGTTCTTGGCGTTTCTCTTGTGCGGCTTGAAAGACCATCCACGGTGACGGGAATAGATACGCCGGCACCCGGAAGAGACTCGTCGCCAGTTGCCATCCGATGAGCACAATGACGAACAGTCCGAGCGGCGGGCCCAGCCATTGAATTCCCTTCCAAAGAGTGGACCTCATGATGAGATCCTCCGCAGCAGTGAACTGACCTCGGCCGCGAGCTTCGCGAATTCGGCCGTACCGCGAAGTTCGGGGGTCCGGGGAAACTCAAACGGTATGGGCACATCCGCGATCAGCTTGCCGGGTCGAGGGCTCATCACCAGTACTCGCTGGCTGAGAAAGACCGCCTCGTAGACGTTGTGCGTGATGAACACACCCGACCATTTTTGACTCTGCCAGAGTGCCAGCAGATCTTCATTCAGGCGCTGGCGAGTGATTTCGTCGAGTGCCCCGAACGGTTCGTCGAGAAGGAGCAATTCTGGGCGGGTAATCAGGGCTCGCACCAAGGCGGCTCGCATTCGCATGCCGCCGGACAGTTGGTTCGGCAAGGCACGAGCAAAATCCAGTAATCCGACAAGTTCCAGCGCTTCACGAATTCTTGGAGCGTGTTCGGACCGGGGAACGCGAAGCAGTTCCAGCGGCAAGCGGATGTTGTCTTGAATGGTTCGCCAGGGGAGCAACGTCGCATCTTGAAAGACGAACCCGATGTGCAATCCGTGCCGGCGTGCCTCCATGGCTGATTGACCCGCGATCTGCAGGCTGCCGGAAGTATTGGCGATCAATCCAGCAATCAACCTGAGCAACGTTGACTTGCCGCAACCGGACGGACCAACCACCGACACTAGTTCCCCGCGCTGCAGTTGAAAGGAGGTCCCGTCCAATGCCTGCACTGGCCCGGGAAATGTCAGCCCCACATTGTCGCAGGCCACCAGGGGATTGGTCGCAGGGTTGGCCACTGTGCGGTCACCATCCTATGGGAATTGCCGGTCGATTGATCGTCTGCAATCCCATAAGTCCCATCAAGAATGCATGGGACTTATGGGAATATCTTTCACTTTACTTCCGGAATCCAAATGCCCGCAGGATATCCAATCCCAGCACGGTCACCATCAGTGATCCGATCATTGCCAGGCCGATCCAGGTCAGGATGATCAGAATGCGTTCGCTGGGCGGTTTGCCGCGGATCCCTTCGTACAACAGGAATGCCATGTGCCCACCGTCCAGGACGGGGATCGGCAGGAAGTTCAAGACGGCCAGGTTGATGCTCAGGTAAGCCAGGAAGAAGAGCAGGGGGGCAAAGCCCTGGTCGGAAATCTGCACCGCCGCATTCACGATGCCGATTGGCCCGTGCATCTGCGTCACCGACAACCGGCCCGTCCCCAGGTTGTACAGAATCAAATAGATCTCGCCCATGAAGTTGCGGGTCTCGGCGACTGCGCGGCCCATCGCGACGCTGAGATTTGTGTCGCGGTGGAAATCGACGAGAAACTCAAAGTGAATGCCCCGTTCGACGGTGAACCAGTTCTCGGCCGGGGCCGGAGTCAGCTCGACCGTTCGAGCGGCCCCTTGTGAGGCCACGGTCAGTTTGACCTTCCGCAACGGACATTCCTGCATCGTCCAGAAGAGATACGGCCAGCTCCGTTTGCCGTTATCGAAATCAAGCACAATGGGCTTATCGCCGTGTGAGTCGCTCTTCACTCCGGCGGGCAAAATCAGCTCGGCTTTCTTGATCTGATCCTTGGGCTTCACGAGTCCCTCGGCGGCACCTTTCGGGTCCACACTGATGACCGAGTGGAGCACAAAGCAGGTAATACCGATCGACGGTATCGACATGGCCGCGTCATCATCAAAGGGGAACTCGCTCCAACCGGGACGGTTCTCCGGAGTGAGCGTGATCTTCAGCGGTTCGGGGTCAGCACCCTGACGTTCCCGCTTCACGGTCAACGTCACTTCCTGACCGTGCAACTCACCCAGGATCTGCGGCAATCGCAACGGATCGATCTCGCGGCCGATCGCCTGCGTCTTGCCGTCCGCTGTCTCCAGCTCGGTAATTTTATCTCCCTTTTGGAGCTTGCCCTCAGCCGGCGAGCCCTTGCGAATGGCCGAGATCTGGCCGATATCCATCAGCAAACCAAGGGTCCGGACCGGGTTGGCCTCGACTTTGATTTTGACTTCCTCGGTCTTGCCGGGTTCTTTTCCGATCGCTCGCTCGACAACCACGTCGAGAGACTCATTAGATTTCTCCAACAGGGCCTGACGGTACTCGAAGTGATCTTTGACAGGCTTGCCATTGACGCTCTTCACCAGATCGCCGGGCTTGAATTCGGGAGTCGCCTTGGCGGCAGCGGTGCCGGTGAAGACATGCTGGATCAGTTCATTGGGCGAGTCCACGATTCTCAGCGAGTTCGCCTTGGTCACGCCGATGGCACTGCGGTTGTCGTCCTTCGACTTGAAGGGAATGATCGTCTCGTGGTAGTCGGTACCGTCATGGTGCTTGCCGCTCAGTTCAACCTTTTCCCACGACAGGGTGACCCGTCGCATGATGTCGCTGAACGTGACGATCCGATAGCCGTCAATGTTATAGATGTTGTCGCCGGGCTGAATGCCTGCGACCCACGCGGGTGAACCGGGGCTCACGGCACCGATCGTCGAAGGAACAGAATCCAGTCCCATCATGAAGGCGCCGCAGAACATCATCGTGCCGGTGATGAGATTCATGATCACACCCGCCGAGATGATCGCCATGCGTTGCAGCACGGTTTTCGCCGTGTAGGAACGGGGATCGCGAGCGACCTGTTCGCTGGCCATTTGATTGGGATCGATGTCGTCCTGGCCGAGCATCTTCACATAGCCACCGAACGGGATGATGGAGAGCGCGTATTCGGTCTCCCCTTTCATGAAGCTCAGGATGACTGGACCGAAGCCAATGCTGAAACGTTCGACGCGGACGCCGCACCACTTCGCCACCGCGAAGTGACCCAGCTCATGGACGAAAATCACGAATCCCAACCCCAGCGCGGTGTAAATGATGCTGGGGAGGCTCGAAAGGGAAAAACCCGCTGCTAAGAGCTCCACTGACGCGTCTCCTCCCGGGCCCAGGTATCTTGCCGGAACAGTTCCGACAGCGTGGGGCTCGGGTCAAAATGATGAGAATCAAGCACCGCGCGGCAGGCGCGGGGGATGTCACAAAAGGCTAATTCACCGGCCAGGAAGCGCGCTACGGCGACTTCATTCGCGGCATTCAAGACCGCACCACAGGTTCCACCCTTACGCGCCACTTCGAACCCCAGCAACAGAGCCGGGAAACGATCGACGTCCGGGGGTGAGAAATCCAGATGGAACGCAGTTTTCCAATCCAGTTTGGGCGCAATCCCTGAACGGCGTTCGGGATACGTCAAAGCATACTGGATCGGCAGTTTCATGTCCGGCGGGGACAGTTGGGCGATGATCGAACCATCGACGAATTCGACAAACGAATGGACGATCGACTGCGGATGGACCACGACCTCGATCTGATCGGCCTCGAGATCGAACAGCCAGCGGGCCTCAATGACTTCGAGCGCCTTGTTCATCAAGGTCGCCGAATCGATGGTGATTTTGGGGCCCATGTTCCAGGTGGGATGGGCCATGGCCTCTTTGGGCGTCACCGACTTCAGTCGCGCGGCGTCCCACGTCCGGAAGGGCCCGCCACTGGCGGTCAGGACCACACGTTTTACCTCTTGCCGGCGCCCCGATTGCAGGGCCTGGAAGACGGCACTATGTTCGCTGTCGACGGGAATCAGGGTGGCTCCGCGCTCACGAGCGAGATCCATCACCAACGGTCCCGCGACGACCAGTGTTTCTTTATTGGCGAGGCAAACTTTCTTGCCCGCTTCAATCGCGGCCCAGGTGCCTCGCAGACCAGCAGCACCGACAATCCCGGCCACAACGACATCGGTTTCGGCATCCCCGGCCAAGGCTTCAATCGCTTCGGCCCCAAACACA
Organism: Planctomycetaceae bacterium; assembly: GCA_028291605.1. Lineage (GTDB taxonomy): Bacteria > Planctomycetota > Planctomycetia > Planctomycetales > Planctomycetaceae > JAKFVC01. The sequence continues at coordinate 11,690 of JAQGHS010000673.1, forward strand.
AGTTCGGTCTTAGGCGAGAAGGACGATCGAGGAATTTGATCTTTGAGAGTCGCATCGCTGATGACAACGCGGCGCGGTTGAAAAATCTCGGCCTGGCGCTGGAGATCTTGCCAGCGGCGATGAGCCGTCAATCCGGCCACGCTGACCTCGTTGCGCATCCCCCCCAGGACTTCCAGGCAATTCGTGCCGATGGAACCGGTCGATCCCAGGACTGCGATGCGGTGGATGCCTGCGGAATCGGTCATAAACGGTCAATGCGCAATAGTTTCGGGCATCCGGCAACTTGCGCCGTCGGATCGCTGAGCGGGATCGTCGCCAAGTCGGTTGGCGGGTTGGACATAAGATAACGGGCCAACTGGCAAATTGTAGGTGCCCCCCCCAAACGCCGCAAGCGGAACTGCCGCTGCCGCTTGGACGACAGCTTGGTGTTCACCCGCAGAATGGTATTCGTTGGTGGATGGCGATTCTTAAAAGACTTGTAATCGGATAGGCAAATCAGTTGATGCAGTGATAACGAAGACCAGTTTTGCATTGCAAGTTCTCGTCCTCACCCCGGCAGGGGTGACAGCTAATAGCCCGGGGTTGAGCGCAGCGACACCCCGGGAAAGGAACGCGGGAGATCTTTCGACCCTGGAGGGGTCGCAGACCTGGTTTGCTGCGACCCCTCCAGGGTCGTATCAGAGGCGCAAACCAAACCCCGGGTATCGCTATCGCTCAACCCGGGGCTAATAGCTGTCACCCCTACCGGGGTGAAATCTGAAATGCGGCTGAGTCCTGGTCTCGTCCAAGAGGACCGCGTCTATCGCCAAGTGAAGATCGAAGGAGCTTGAACCTCTTGTTCGCT